>JBBDYO010000031.1:0-1895 GCA_040901495.1 Solirubrobacterales bacterium | reverse complement strand
GGGGTCCTCGCCCGCAGCTTGCGAGGACGAGGACCCCAACCCCATGACAGGACCCGCCGGCAGGGGCGTCGATATAGCCACTGTGGTGGCACTCGTCATCGCAGCGATCGCGGTCATTGACTTCGCCAGCGGCGTCCGCCTGAAGCTAGACACGGGCATGACCGGGTTTGACTCGACCTGGTACCACGGCCCGTTCGCCGCCAGCTTCTTCCAAACGGGCAACACCTTCGATCTGCATTACATCGCGCCGCAGTTCCTGGCCTGGTTCTACCCAGCGAATGCGGAGCTTTTCCACGCGGTGGGGATGAACGCTTTCGAGCGGGACCTTCTCTCGCCGCTGCTGAACCTCGGCTGGTTCATCGGCTGTCTGGTCGCTTGCTGGTGCATAGGACAGCCTTATGGCGTGGCTCCTTGGTCGCTTGCGCTCGGGGCCCTCGCCCTGAGCGTGCCCTCCCTTGCCGACCAAGCCGGGGAAGCGCGGAATGACATCGTCGGGGTCTTCTTCCTGCTCGCCGCCGCGGCGATCGCAATCAACGCCTGGGTTGACCGCGGGAGCGGGGAGCGGTCGTTGTCGACCGGGGCGCTTGTGGTCACCGGCCTCGCCGCCGGCCTTGCCGCCGGGACCAAGCTCAATTTCCTCTTGCCATGTGCGGCCCTCGTCATTGGTCTCGTGGCGATCGCGCCAACGGGAAAGCGCTGGCGCACGGCCGCGGCGGTCGGCCTGCCCGCTTTGGCCGGGGGCGGCTACTGGTACCTGCGCAACCTCGTCCACAGCGGCAACCCCCTGCCGTGGTTCGACCAGCTCGGCCCGATCTCGCTACCGGCGCCCACCCAGGAGCTGGGGGGGCGGGAAGGGCACAGCGTCTTCGGGTATTTGACCGACGGCGCGGTCTGGTCGGACTGGTTCTTCCTCGGGCTGCACGACGGCCTCGGGCTCTTCTGGCCGCTGCTGGCATTCGCTGCGCTGGCCAGCCTTCTGCTCTGCCTCAGCCGCCGATCGAGCCCCCTGGTGCGGGTGCTCGGAGCGATGGGCCTTGCCGCGGCGCTTGCCTGGCTGGTCGCGCCGACCTCGGCGTCTGGCCCGGAGGGGATGCCCCGGGGCTTCGAGTCCGGGTTGCGCTACCTGGCCCCGGCGCTCGTCCTCGGCCTGGCATTGCTGCCGATCGCGTCACCGTTCCGCGAGCGGATGCGGAGTTGGGACGAGGTCGGGCCGCGACGGAGGCTGGCAGTGCCCACGTGGAGCCTTGCCGCCGCCGGGCTGCTCGCCGCGGCTGTCATTGCCGTCGGCTATCCCGTGCAGCGGGATTACCTGCGCGATCGCTACGCCAACCCCGACTTCACGACCCCTGGGCTCGACGCCGCGTTCAAATGGGCGCAGCCGGTCTCCGGTGCCCGGATCGCCACCACCAGCACTCGCCAGTACCCGTTGTTCGGCACCGACCTCTCCAACCGCGTCCAGTTCGTGGGGGAGGAGCGTCCCCACGGCGGGTTTGTCGCCCCCACCACCTGCCGCGCCTGGCGCCACGCCCTCAACGCCGGCGACTACGACTACGTAGTAACCAGCCGCGACCGAATCGAACCCAACAAGCCCCCCTACCCCGTATCGGCGGCCTGGACCGCCGGACCCAACTCAGAAATCGTCCTGCGCAAACCCCCCACAATCATCTTCAAGCTCAAAGGACCAATGGACCCATCGGCGTGTAGGTGATCGGACTCTCGGGCGGGTGGCATGGAGATCTGAGGTCGTCGCCCGCAGTTTCGAGGACGACGACCTCATCTCCATGACAGGACCCGCCCGCCGAGTGCGCCCGCCATACTCCGCACGCCGATGGACCAGATTCGCAACTTCTCGATCATCGCCCACATCGACCACGGCAAGTCGACCCTGGCCGATC
>JBBDYO010000030.1:15518-33883 GCA_040901495.1 Solirubrobacterales bacterium | reverse complement strand
CCCTCGCAAACGGGGGAGGCTCGGTTGAGGCTCCACCGACCGGCATGTCCAGCCGTCCTTAGAATCGCCGCTTCTTGACCGACCCGGTTATCTCCATCAAAGGCCTGCGGAAGCGCTACGGCGACGTCGAAGCGGTTCGCGGCATCGACCTCGAGGTCCAGGCCGGTGAGATCTTCGCCTTCCTCGGCCCCAACGGCGCCGGCAAGACGACGACGGTCGAGGTCCTCGAGGGCTACCGCAAGCGCGACGACGGCGAGGTCACCGTGCTGGGCGAGGACCCCGAGCGGGCCGGGCGCTCCTGGCGCGAGCGGATTGGGATCGTCCTGCAGAGCTGCCGGCTCGACCCGTACCTGACGGTGCGAGAGTCTTTGGGCCTCTACGCCGGCTACTACAGCGACCCGAGGTCGATCGAGGAGACGATCGAGCTGGTCGGGCTGGAGGACAAGGCGGACGCGCGCACCGGCGCGCTCTCCGGCGGCCAGCAGCGCCGTCTCGACGTCGGCATGGCGCTGATCGGCAATCCCGAGCTGCTGTTCCTCGACGAGCCGACCACCGGCTTCGACCCCTTGGCGCGCCGCCAGACCTGGGAGACGATCGCCGGCCTGCGTGACCTCGGCAAGACCGTCTTCCTCACCACCCACTACATGGACGAGGCGCAGCGACTCGCCGACCGGGTGGCGATCATCGCCAGCGGCGAGGTGGTCGCCCGCGGCACCCCGGAGGACCTCGGCGATCGCGAGAGCCGGCCGGTCCGCATCACCTACCGCGACGCGGGCCGGGAGATGCAGCTGGAAACGACGACCCCTGTGCAGACCCTGAACGAGCTGACCGAGCGGGCGCTCGCCGAGGGGCGCGAGCTCGAGGGGCTTGAGGTCACGCGCCCCAGCCTCGAGGACGTCTACCTGGAGCTGACGGACCAGGCATGAGCCTTGTCCTGCACCAGCTCCGCTATGACCAGAAGGCCTTCTGGCGGAACCCCGCCGCGGTCTTCTTCACCGTTGCCTTTCCGGTCGTCCTGCTGCTGATCTTCGCGACGGTGTTCGGGGACCAGACGATCGACGTCGACGGAGGCATCGAGACAACCGGCTATTACGTGCCGGCGATCATCACCCTCTCGGTGATCTCGGCGACGATGCAGACGCTGGCGATGTCGCTGGTGATCGCCCGCGAGGACGGGCGCCTCAAGCGAGGCCGGGGCACGCCGATGCCGGCCTGGGTCTTCATCGCCGGTCGGATCGGCAACTCGGTCGTCGTTGCGGTGATCATGCTGGTCCTGGTGGCGGCGATAGGCAGGGTCCTGTACGACGTGCCGATTCCCTGGGACCGGGCGCCGGAGCTCCTCGTGGTGTTGGCGATCGGCGCGGCGTCGTTCTGCTGCATGGGGGTCGCCCTGACGATTGCGATTCCGTCGCAGGACGCGGCGGCGGCGATCGTCAACGCCGTGCTGTTGCCGCTGTACTTCCTCTCCGGCATCTTCATCCCCGACAGCGAGCTCCCCGACGGCGTCATCGACTTTGCCAACCACTTTCCGATCCGGCATTTCTTCGAGGCGTTCTTCGATGCCTACGTCAGCGGTCCGGCCATCGCCTGGGGCGACTTGGCGGTCGTCGCCGCCTGGGGTGTCGCCGGTCTTTTGATCGCCATCCGCTACTTCCGCTGGACCCCGCGCAGCGGTTAGGCGAGCCGCCCGTATAGCCTCCCCTTCCCGATGTTGCACCATGTCCTCTTAGAGGTCGAAGACCTCGAGCGGAGCGCGTCCTTCTACGACGCCCTGCTCTCGCCCCTTGGTTGGCGGCGCCATTTCGAGAAAGACGGAACCGTCGGCTGGGGGATCGCCAAGCCGGTGTTCTTCATCGCCGCCCACCATCCGCCCAAGCCGGGCTTTGGCCTACTCAGCTTCTCTGGGGCGGGGATTGTTGCCGTCAAGGCTGCCTGGGAGGCGGGGGTGAAAGCGGGCGGGACGAGCGTCAGCGAGCCCGGCGAGCGCCGCTCCAACGGCTCCGGCTCCTACTCGGCGTTCCTCAAGGACCCGGACGGGTATGAGCTCGAGGTGACGATCGGGAATGACTAAGTGGCACCCCAACGGTTAGCCGCGGCAGTGGAATCAACCATCTAGCATCGAGACACCACAACCTCAGGAGGGATCGAGTTCATGGCTGTGAAGGTCGGCATCAACGGCTTCGGCCGCATCGGGCGCAATGTCTTCCGCGCCGCGCAGGCGGCGGGAGCCGATATCGAGTTCGTCGCCGTCAACGACCTCACCGACCCGGGCACGCTTGCCCACCTCCTCAAGTACGACTCGATTCTCGGGCGCTTCCCCGGCGAGGTCGAGGCGCGGGAGGGTGTGATCGCCGTCGACGGCACCGAGATCAAGGTCCTTTCCGAGCGCGACCCGGCGGCGCTGCCCTGGGGCGACCTCGGGGTCGACGTGGTGATCGAGTCGACCGGCTTCTTCACCGCTCGCGACGATGCCGCCAAGCACCTCGAGGCCGGCGCCAAGAAGGTGATCATCTCCGCCCCTGCCAAGGAGCCCGATGTGACGGTGGCGCTCGGCGTCAACTTCGACACCGCCTATGACCCGGAGAGCCACCACATCATCTCCAACGCCTCCTGCACGACCAACTGCTTGGCGCCGCTGGCCAAGGTGATCCACGAGGAGTTCGGGATCGAGCAGGGGCTGATGACCACGATCCACGCCTACACCGCCGACCAGCGCCTCCAGGACATGCCCCACAGCGACCTCCGCCGGGCGCGTGCGGCGGCCCTCAACCTGATCCCGACCACGACCGGCGCCGCGAAGGCCGTCGGCCTGGTTCTGCCGGAGCTGAACGGGAAGCTGAACGGCTTCGCGATGCGGGCGCCGGTGGCGACCGGCTCCGTGGTCGACCTCGTCTGCACGGTCTCCAAGCCGACCAATCCCGATGAGGTCAACGCGGCGGTCAAGGCCGCGGCCGAGGGCCCGCTGCAGGGGATCCTCGCCTACACCGAGGACCCGATCGTCTCCACCGACATCATCGGCGACCCGCACTCTTCGATCTTCGACGCCGGCCAGACGATGGCGATCGGGGACGGCAGCATGATCAAGGCCGTCACCTGGTACGACAACGAGTGGGGCTACTCGAACCGCTGCGTGGAGCTGGCGGGCAAGGTCCTGCAGCCGGTTTCCGCCAGCGCTTGACCCGCGCCGGGACGGGTCGTTGAGCTTCTCCAAGGCAACAGTCCGCGATGCCGAGGTCGCGGACAAGCGGGTGCTGGTCCGGGTCGACTTCAACGTCCCGCTCGATGACGGCCGGGTCGCCGACGACACCCGGATCAGGGCGGCGCTGCCGACGATCGAGCTGTTGCGGAAGCGGGGCGCTGCGCTGATCCTCGTCTCCCACCTGGGCCGGCCGAAGGGCAGGGTCGACCCCTCGCTCTCGATGCGCCCGGTTGGGGAGCGGCTGGCCGAGCTGCTCGGGGCGGAGGTGCGCCAGGCGCCGGCTGTGGCCGGCGACGAGGTCGAGGCGATGGCCGGCGGGCTGGGGCCGGGCGACGTCCTGCTGCTGGAGAACGTGCGCTTCGAGCCGGGCGAGACCGAGAACGACCCCGAGCTGGCCGAGGCCCTCGGCGGGCTGGCGGACATCTACGTGAACGATGCCTTCGGCGCCGCCCACCGGGCTCACGCCAGCACCGAGGGGGTGGCGCACCGCCTGCCGGCCTACGCCGGCCTCCTGCTCGAGCGCGAGGTGACGGAGCTGGCCCGGGTGGTCGAGTCTCCGTCCCGTCCCCTGGTCGTCGTCCTCGGCGGCGCCAAGGTCTCCGACAAGGTTGGGGTGATCGAGCGCTTCCTGGAGGTCGCCGACCGGATCCTGATCGGCGGCGCGATGTGCTTCAGCTTCTTCCGCGCGCAGGGGATCGAGACCGGGAGCTCGCTGGTCGAGGAGGAGGGGGTGAAGCTGGCCGCCGAGGCGCTGGAGCGGGCAGAGTCCTCCGACTGCGAGCTGATGCTGCCGGTCGACCTCGTCTTGGGGAAGAGCTTCGACGCCGACACCGAGGTCCGCGAGAGCGACGGGGTCGAGGTGCCGGAGGGCTGGATGGGCCTCGACATCGGCCCGAGGACGGCCGCCGCCTATGCCGAGGCGATCGCCGCCGCGGGCACGGTGCTGTGGAACGGGCCAATGGGCGCCTTCGAGCTGGCGCCGTTTGCGGCGGGCACCCGCGCCGTCGCCGAGGCGATCGCCGAGGCGCCCGGGACGACGGTGCTCGGCGGCGGCGACTCGGTTGCCGCGATGCAGCAGTTCGGCCTCGGTGAGAAGGTGGACTGGCTGTCGACCGGAGGAGGAGCGTCGTTGGAGCTGCTGGAGGGAAAGAAGCTGCCGGGAGTGGAGGTCCTATTAGATGCCTGAGCGCACGCCGTACATCGCCGCCAACTGGAAGATGCACAAGACCGTCGCCGAGGCGGGTCAGTTCGTCGACGCGCTGCTTCCGAAGATCGCGGCGACCCAACACGACGTGGTCATCTGCCCGTCCTTTCTCGCCCTCTCCGAGGTGATCGAGCGCTCGCGCGGTAGCGCCGTCCGGGTCGCCGCCCAAAACATGCACGAGGAGGAGTCGGGGGCCTTCACCGGCGAGGTCTCGGCGTCGATGCTGGTCGAGCTCGACGTCGACGCCGTGGTCCTCGGCCACTCCGAGCGCCGCCAGTACTTTGGCGAGGCCGATGAGGCGCTGGCGCGCAAGGTCCCGGCGGCGCTCGCCGCCGGCCTCCAGCCGATCCTCTGCATCGGCGAGAGCGAGGAGGCCCGTGACGCGGGACAGACCGAGGCGGTGCTGGAGCGCCAGTTGCAGGCCGACCTGGCCGGGGTGGAGCCGGCGCGCCTGCCGGATGTCGTGATCGCCTACGAGCCGATCTGGGCGATCGGCACCGGTCGCACCGCCACCCCCGAGCAGGCCCAGAAGACGATCGCCTTCATCCGCGACATGCTGCGTGAGCGCGGCGGCGCCGGCGACAGCATGCGGATCCTCTACGGAGGCTCGGTCAAGCCGTCCAACGCGGCGGAGCTGATGGCGCAGCCGGACATCGACGGGGCCCTGGTCGGCGGGGCAAGCTTGGACCCCGAAGACTTCGCGGCCATCGTCGAGGCAGCGTGACCGAGCTGCCGGTCCCTTCGGTCGCGCTGGTCATCCTCGACGGCTGGGGCCTCGCGCCTCCCGGCCCGGGCAATGCGATCTCGCTTGCCGAGACACCCGTCTTCGACCGCCTCTGGGACTCCTCCCCCCACACGCAGCTCTCCGCCCAGGGTCGCGATGTTGGCCTCCCCGACGGGCAGATGGGCAACTCCGAGGTCGGTCACCTCAACCTCGGCGCCGGCGCGATTGTCAAGCAGGACCTCGCCCGTATCGACGACGCGATCGCCGACGGCAGTTTCTTCGAAAACGAGGGACTGCTGGCGGCTTGTGCCCACGCGCGTCAGAGCCCGCGCGGCCGCCTGCACCTGCTCGGCCTCGTCTCCGACGGCGGCGTGCACTCCGGCTGGGAGCACCTCGAGGCGACGATTGAGCTCGCCTCCCAGGAGGGCGTCCCCGACATCGTCTTCCACGCCTTCACCGACGGCCGCGACACCCTGCCCCACGGTGGTCGTGCCTATCTCGCCGAGCTCGAGCGCTGGCTTCATCACGCTGGCCGAATCGCGACCGTCAGCGGCCGCTACTACGCGATGGATCGCGACACCAGGTGGGAGCGGACCAAGCTCGCCTACGACGCAATCGTCCACGCGCGTGGACTGCACGCGGCAAGCGCCGCCGAGGCAATCGAGTCCTCCTACGAGCACGGGGACACGGATGAGTTCGTCAAACCGACCGTGATCGGCGACTACGACGGCGTTGCCCAGGGCGATGTCGGGATCTTCATCAACTTCCGCCCGGACCGGGCCCGGCAGATGACCCGCGCCCTCGCCGAGCCTGGGCTCGATGAGCTCTCGCGCACCGGCGGGCCGCTCCTCGACCTGGCGACGATGGCCGAGTACAAAAAGGGCTGGCCCTATCCCGTCGCCTTTCCGGAGGCGCGCCCAAAGACCACTTTGGCGGAAGTCGTCTCGGAGGGGGGTGGGCGCCAGCTCCACGTCGCCGAGACCGAGAAGTACGCCCACGTCACCTACTTCTTCAACGGGGGTCGCGAGGAGGAGTGGGAGGGGGAGGAGCGCTGCCTGGTCGATTCGCCACGCGACGTGCCGACCTACGACCACAAGCCCGAGATGAGCGCTCGCGCCGCCGCCGCGGCGTTCGTAAGTCGCTGGGAGGGTGGCGACTACCGCTTCGGCATCATCAACTTCGCCAACCCCGACATGGTCGGGCACACCGGTGTGATCCCCGCCGCCGTTAGCGCGGTCGAGACGGTTGACGGCTGCCTCGGCGATGTGGTCGCGGCAGTCGAGCGCACCGGCGGCGCCTGCATCGTCACCGCCGACCACGGCAACTGCGACCACATGCTCGAGCCCGATGGCTCGCCGAACACCGCGCACTCGCTCAACCCGGTGCCGCTGATCGTCACCGCCGAGGGATTGCGGCTGCGCGACCACGGGATCCTCGCCGACGTGGCGCCAACCGCGCTGCAGCTGCTCGGCATCCCCCAGCCCGAGGCGATGACCGGCCACTCGCTGATCGCGTGAGGCTCGATAGGGATCGCCTGAGGTTCGAGGTCGAGGCGCGGGATGGGGCCGCCCGCGCGGGGGTCCTTCACACCGCGCACGGGCCAGTGCGGACGCCGGCGTTCATCCCGCTGGCGACCAAGGGGACGGTGCGGGGGCTGGAGTCCGCGGAGGTGGCCGAGCTGGGGTACGAGCTGATCCTCGGCAACACCTACCACCTGTTCGTCTCGCCGAGCCCTGACCGGATCGCCGCCGCGGGCGGATTGCATGAGTTCATGGGTTGGGACCGGGCGCTGATCACCGACTCCGGCGGCTTTCAGGTCTTCTCGCTGGCGCATGGCGGCGTCGCCGACGAGGTAAAGGGCAGCGGCCGGCCCGGCGGGGACCACGGCTCGGTGCTCTCGATCGGCGAGGAGGGGGTGCGCTTCCGCTCCTATAAGGACGGGACCCCGCTGTTCGTCTCACCCGAGGTCTCGATGGAGATCCAAGCGAAGCTGGGCTCGGACATCGCCCTGGTCTTCGACGAGTGCACCCCCTACCATGCCGATCGCGAGTACACGGCTCGCTCGATGGAGCGCACCCACCGCTGGCTGGAGCGCTGCCTCGACTGGCACGGGAGCGAGGGGCCGCCGCGCCAGGCGGTGTTCGGGATCGTCCAGGGCGGCGTCCACGAGGACCTGCGCCGCGAGTCAGCACAGGCGGTCTCAGAGGCCGGTGTCGACGGCCTCGCGATCGGCGGTACCCTCGGCCGCGACAAGGAGGAGATGCGCCGGGTGCTGGAGCTGACGGCGCCACTGCTCCCGGAGGAAGCCCCGAAGCACCTGCTTGGGATCGGTGAGGTCGACGATCTGCTCAGCGGCATCGCCCTCGGCCTCGACGTCTTCGACTGCGCGGTCCCGACGCGCCTGGCACGGCACGGCACGGCTCTGGCGCCCGACCCCGACAGCCGCTTCCGCATCGACCTGCGCAAGACAGGGTGGGAGGGCGATCGAAGCCCGATCGTCGACGGCTGCCCGTGCCCGGCCTGCCAGCGCCACGACCGCGACTACCTCAGCTACCTCTCGCGAGCGCAGGAGCTGACCGCCGTCCGCCTTCTCTGCCTCCACAACCTCACCTACATGCACCAGCTAACAACCCAAGCCCGCACCGCCATAAAAGCAGGAACCTTCAGCACCTACGCAGCCTCTGTCCTGGACGGATCACCTCCCTGGGCTGCTGGCTGAGAGCAAGCTCCGAAGCGATTGAGTGAGGGGAGCGGATGTGGCTCCCGCGGAGGCTTTAGGAGCGGTGACCCTTCAAAGCTTCTGACTGGAGACAAACGGACGGTCTCCGCGGGAGCCACATCCGCTCCCCACGCGCAGCCGCTATTCGGTGTTTCTTTCGACCAGTTCCTTCAGCTCTTCGACCACTCTGTCAACCGATTCCCCGGCAACATCGGTGATTTCCACGCTGCTTGCCGTGTCGGTGGCGATGATCACGACCGCGGCAACGGCCGCCGCGATCAGGGCTAGGGTGATCGTGGCCATCACGAACCTGGCGAACCGCGAGAAGGCGCTTCGCTTCGCGGGTTCGGGCAGCGGAGGTGGGGGCGGTTGCGGGTGCCGCACGGCCGGTCGCCTGCTCGGCGAAGGGGCTGGCCTGTACTCGGTCTGGCCGGTCTGGTCGAGCCGCCTGGTCCCGGTTTCCCCGCCGAGCACCCGGGTCGGAGTCGATTCCTCGCCCAGGGGAAGGGTTACGTCCTCGCCCTGCAGCCCGCGGCGCAGGCCCCCCGCCATCTCGTCGGCGTCCGCGTAGCGGCGGGCGGGGTCGCCTTCGAGCGCCCGTAGGACCGCGGCGCTGAGTGCCTCGGGAACCTCATCGTTGTAGGTGGTGGGCGGTAGCGGACGCTCGTTCTGCTGGCGGACCGCCAGCTCAGCAAGGCTCGAGCCCTCATACGGCAGGCGCCCGGTCAGGAACTGGTAGGTCACGACCCCGAGCGCGTAGACGTCCGTCGCCGGAGTCGCCTCCTCGCCGCGCACCTGCTCCGGCGAGAGGTAGGCGGCGGTGCCGACCACCGAGCCGACCTGCGTGATGCGGGTCTGTTCGATTGCCCGGGCGATGCCGAAATCGGTCAGTTTGACGGTCATCTCGCCGCCCCCAACCGGGCCGCCGACGATCATCAGGTTGCCCGGCTTGACGTCGCGGTGGATGATCCCGCTGCGGTGTGCGTAGTCCAGTCCCGCGCAGGCCTGGAGGCCGGCCTCGATGGCGAGCTCGAAGTCCAGAGGCCCCTGGCGCTGGAGGATCTGGGCGCCGGAGCGGCCCTCGACGTACTCCATCACGATGAAATGCCTGTCTCCGTCGACGCCGGTGTCGTAGACCTGGACGATGTTCGGGTGGATCAGTTTCGCGACGGCAAGCGCCTCCCGGCGGAAGCGGGCCACGAAGCGCTCGTCGTCGGAGAGGTGCTCGGCGAGGATCTTGACCGCCACGGTGCGCTCGAGGGTGCGATCGGTGGCCTTATAGACGTTCGACATCCCGCCCGAGCCGAGCCGGTCCCCAATCTCATAGCGGCCCGAGAGGCTGCCGGCCTCCATCAGTCGCCTCCTTCCACGGAGCCGCCCGGGCTCACTCCGCCGGAGGGCGATTCGCCTTCGTCTTCTTCCTCGTCGCCGTCCCCTTCATCCCCTTCTTCTTCCGGTGGTTCGGACGGTGTCGTGGGGACATCGGGTTCCTTCTCTTCTTCTTTTTCCCTATCCCGTTCTTCCTTTTCCCGCTCCTTTTCTTCCTTCTCCCTTTCCTTTTCCTCTTTCTTGTCGCTCTCTTCTGTTTCGGTCGGGACGGTCCGCGGGTCCACCGATTCGGTGGTTTCTTCGTCGCAGTTGTCGACGACTTCGTTCAACCGCTCCGCCCCGTCCAGGAGCGCTTCCTTCAGCCTTGAGTCGACGCCGCCGAGCGCTTCGATCTGTTCGCCCACCTGTTCGGCGGCGCTTTCCGCGCCGACGCAGTCTCCTTCGTCCGCCAGCAGCCTGACCGTGTCGAGGTTGGCGGTGATCTCTTGCGCGGTTTCACCCGGCAGCAGCTGCGCGTCCTCCTTGCCGCAGGACGCGAGGGCGAGCGCGGCAAGCAGGCCGAGCGCCAGGGCAAGCAGGTATGGGACCGGTCGACCCATGCGTGGCGAGTCTAGAGAACCGTCATTGAGCTGAATTTAGCCTGCATATAAGGGTTCATTGGCCGGTGTGCAGACGGTCGGCGAGGCGTTGTGGAAGCCCGGCGTCGACGATCGACTGCGCCGTTCGCTCGATGTCGTAGGGAACCCGGTGGAAGTGAGCAGCTGCCTCGTCGGTGTCGAGCTCGAGCCACGCCGCGCGCGGGTCGCCGTCGCGCGGTTGCCCGACACTGCCCGGATTGACGAGCCAGCTGCCGCTGTCGAGGTTGAGCAGGGCGCCATCGTTGGCCTGGGCGCCGCGCATCTGATCGCGCGCGCCGTCGACGAGTCGCGAGAAGAACAGGGCCACGTGCGAGTGGCCGATCAGCGCGATCCTCTCCTCCTGCACGTCCAGGCACGCGTTCGCCTGCTCCCCGGACAGCACGTACTCCCAGACGGGGTCGCGCGGGGAGGCGTGGAAGAGGCCGATGCCGTCCCGTTGTGCGGTAGGGGACAGCTCCCTGAGGAAGTCGAGCGTCCCCTCCGCGATGTTCTCGCGCGTCCAGACGACGGCTTCGGCGGCGGCCTCGGAGAAGGCGGAGGTCTCCAGAGCACCTAACACGGCGAGGTCGTGGTTCCCAACCAGGCAAACGGCGCATCGCTCTCGCACCAGCTCGGTGCAGGCGTCGGGCTCGGCTCCGTAGCCGATCACGTCCCCGAGGCACCAGGCCTCGTCGACCTTGCTCTCGTCGATCGCCGCGAGCACCGCCTCCAGGGCGGGCAGGTTGGCGTGGACATCGCTGATTACGGCAACGCGCATGCCGGCCAGCGTACCCTGGCCCGGCACGGGTCCATACGATGATGCGGTGAGTGCAACCGAGTCGATCGCCGAGCTCCACGAGGCCGTCAGCCAGGCAACTCGTGCCGTGCGGGACGGTGAGCCGACCAATCCCGCGCCCACCCTGGACCGTCCGCCCAAGCCCGAGCTGGGGGACTACAGCTCCAACGCCGCGATGCTGCTGGCCGCACCGCTTGGCGAAAGCCCGCGCGATGTCGCCGCCCGCCTCTGCACCGAGCTCGAGCGCGAGCTGAGCGCCGGCGACAGCGTCGATCGGCTCGAGGTGGCCGGGCCGGGGTTCGTCAACCTCTTTCTCTCCGACGCCTGGTATAGGCGGGCGATGGAGCGCCTTGCGGCGGCGGGCGATGACCTCGGACCGGACCGGACCGATTCGCCCGAGCGCATCCTGGTCGAGTTCGTCTCCGCCAACCCAACCGGGCCACTGCACGTCGGCGGCGGGCGCCACGCCGCCTACGGCGACGCGGTGGTGCGGCTGCTCGAGGCGGTCGGGCACGAGGTCCAGCGGGAGTTCTACGTCAACGACGCGGGTGGGCAGATCGAGCGCTTCGCCGCTTCCATCGCCGCCGCGATGACCGGAGGCGAGCCGCCCGAGGACGGCTACAAGGGCGACTACGTCGCCGCTCTGGCCGAGCGCCTCCGCACCGAGGGCGTCGATCCCGCCGATCTCGACGCGGTCGGCAGCGGTGGGGTGGCGCTGATCCTCGAAGGGGTGAAGGCGACCCTCGACCGCTTCGGGGTTCGCTTCGACAACTGGCTCTCGGAGCGCGACCTCTACACGGCGGGGGAGGTCGACCAGGCGCTTGCGCGGCTGGAGGAGGGAGGTCACACCTATAAGAGCGAGGGGGCCCTGTGGCTGCGGACCACCGACTTCGACGACGACAAGGACCGGGTTCTGGTTCGGGCCGATGGCGAGCCGACCTACCTCGCCGCCGATGTCGCCTACCACCTGGGCAAGCTGGACCGTGGCTTCGGGCGGCTGATCAACGTGCTCGGCGCCGATCATCACGGTTACGCGCCGCGCCTTCGTGCCGCCCTCGCCGCGCTTGGCGTCGACCCCGATTCTCTCGAGACCCTGATCATGCGCCTGGTCCACATCGTCGAAGGCGGCGAGCGCACCCAGATGGCCAAGCGCAGCGGCGATTTCGTCTCACTCGACGAGCTGATCGACGACATCGGCGTCGACGCGGCGCGCTGGTTCATGCTCTGGCGGAGTCACGACACGGCCGTCGACCTCGACCTCGAGCTGGCGCGGCGGGAGTCGAGCGACAACCCGGTCTACTACGTGCAGTACGCGCATGCCCGGATTGCCAGCATCCTGCGCAAAGCGGGGGAGGGGACGGCGGAGGTGGCCGCGGCAGCCGGGGCCCCGACGCCCGGGACCGCGCTGGAGCCCGCCGAGAAGGAGCTCGTCAAGCGGCTACTGGAGTTCCCCGAGGAGATTCGCGAGGCCGCGGCGCGCCGTGGGCCGCATCGCATCTGCGCGTACTCGACCGCAGTTGCGGCCGACTTTCACGCGTTCTACCGCGACTGTCAGGTGGTCGGGGCGCCCGGAGAGGGTGTCGAGCAGTCGCGGCTGGCGCTCTGCATGCTCACCAAGCGGACGATCGCGGGGGCGCTCGGCCTACTCGGCATCTCCGCCCCCGAGCGGATGTGAAATCGCTGGCGGAGATCTCCGTCCGGGCCCCCGGCGATCTCCGTCCGGGAACCTTGCGCCGGGGCGACCTCGAGGCCTTTGGCGAGGTGCTGAAGTCGGTGCGCGCCTGCGGGGTCGTGCTGGTCACCGGTGTCGACGAGAGCAGGCGAGCGTGTGCCCTCGGCCTCGCCATCGCGGCGGTCGTCGATGGCCGCCGCGCCGCCCTGCTCGAGTGCGATCTCGCCAAGCCGTCCCTCGCCGAGACGCTGGGCCTCGCGCTTGTGCCGGGCCTCCACGAGTACCTGCGGTGGGAGGCCGAGGCGGGGCAGATCCTCCAGCCGATGATGCTCGCCGGGGCGGAATCCGGCAAGGTCGCCAATCCCCTGGTCTGCATAGCGGCGGGCAAGCCGACCTCGCAGGCCCCCACGCTGCTTGCCTCGCAGAGCTTTCGCCATGCGACCGCGAAGCTGCGCGCCGCCTACGACTTCGTGGTGCTCGCTGGGCCATCCGCCGAGTCCGACGCCGCGCAGCTGGGCAACGTTGCCGCCGCCGCGGACGCGTCGCTCGGTTGCATCGAGCGCGCCGGGGCTACCCGGCGGTCGGCGAAAAAGCTGAGGCGCGGCTTGCGCCGGCTACCCACGCGGTTCGCCGGCTTGGTGGCTGCGACCGATTGAGATTCCGCCTACGGCCTAGAGGTCGTAGCGGGAGAGGTCGGCCTCAAGGCGCTCGGCGTCCGCTCCCCGTGGCGGGTCTGTGGCCGATCCCGCTTTCCGCTGTCTCCCGCCCCGGCGCCAACGCATGACGCCGATCGCCAGCGCCGCGACGGCGACCAGGAAGGCGATCACCGGGACCAGGTAGGCGGAGAGGCTGAACCCCGAGCCCTCCGGCAGCGCCAGCACCTCGCGCCCGTACTGCGCCACCAGGGCATCCTTGATCTCCTCCTTCGTCTTGCCCGCCGCGATCAGCTTTGAGACGTACGCCCTCTGGCGTTCGGCCTGGGGCGAGTTCGCCAGCTCCAAGAGCGTGCCGCAGACCGGGCACATCACTTCGTCTTCGAGATCGGCGATGCCGACCTGGGGCGAAGCGGCGAGGCTTGGCGCGGCGAGCACCAGCAGCGCGACCGCAACGAACGGCAGGGCCAGCCGCCTCATTGGGGCCCTTCGATGATCGGGACGAATTGCTCCGCTAGGCCCTGCTCGTCGATCGGGCCGAGCCAGACCAGCGCCACGATGCCGCGCGGGTCGACGAGGAAGCTCTCGGGTACGCCCGTCGTTCCGAAGGCGGAGCTTCGCTCATCCCCGATCGAGCGCAGCTGTGGATAGGTCGTCGGATAGCTCTCCAGGAAGGCGAGCGCGTCGTCGCTGTTGTCCTGCACGTTGATGCCGAGCACCGTCACGCCCTCGTCGCGGTACCGGCGTGCGAAGCGCTCCAGGACCGGCGCCTCCTCGCGACACGGCCCGCACCACGACGCCCACAGGTTGACCAGCACCCAGCGGCCGCGATAGTCAGCGATCGCCCCCTGCCCCTCGCCGTCGAGGACCGGCAGTCGCTTGTCGGGAACCGGGTCACCGACGGCGACCCGGGAATCCCCCTTGCTGAGCAGGCCAAAGATGAGCAGGCCGACCAGGGCAAGCACGACGAGAAAGGCGGCGAAGGCGCGAGCACTCACGGCCCAGGAGGTTAGTCTCAGGCGCGCCTCGCCATAGAATCAGGACTCCACGCGGACGTAGCTCAGTTGGTAGAGCGTCAGCTTCCCAAGCTGAAGGTCGCGGGTTCGAGACCCGTCGTCCGCTTCACTTGCTTCGCGCCTTGGCTTTGCCCTTCGACTTGGTGGACTTGGTCCGGGGGGAGTGCGATGCGCTCGCGCCATTTGACGAGCTCGCGCCGTTGGAGCTCTGGGCCTGGCGGTAGAAGTGCTCGGTCGCGCCGCGCACCTGGCGTTCGCTTTCGAGCACCAGGAGCCCCGCCTTGACCAGCTCCGTCACGTGGTAGTTGACGTTGGCGAGTGAAGCTTCCAGTTCGACGCTGAGGTCCTTCGGCGAAAGGGTCCGGCCTCCGTCGAGGCCGAAGACTTCGAGGATTGAGACTCGAAGTGGGTGGGTATTTGCTCGCGCTAGATGCTCCCAGGCCACGGTCATTAGCCGTCCTCACTTTCTGTTGAGTAGCTTACCGAAAAAATCTTATCCAACATCATCAAAATAAGGTAAGATAATTTGCATGAACCATTGGAGGAGGGTTTGCATGAACCATTGGAGGAGGGAATCGGACCAAGGGAAAAGGGGTCTGGGGAGCCACGCTGGGCGCATCGCGATTGCCGCTTCAGTGATGGCTTTGGCGGGGTCGATTGCCGCACCCCTGTCCTCGGCGCAGATCATCGGCCCGCAGGATCCCAACGACCCGAAAGTCGACAGTCCCTGGCAGGCGGGAACCTGCAAAGCGGATCCCCCTCTGCCGCAGTGCTCTGTGGCCACGCCCGAACTCTTCTATGAAGAGGCAGCCGGGCACCCGCCGAAAGGCTTCACCCAGTTCATCATCAACAGCGAAGCAGGTCCCGCGCCCGGGACAGAAGTCCCGATTGGCGACTTGAAGACGGTCCGGGTCGACCTCCCCGCGGGCCTCACCGTGAACCCGCAGGCGACGCCTCAGTGCGATCTCACGCCGGAACCTCCCTCTGAAACGGAAAAAAGCCCGGACTCGACGACCTGCCCGGCGGACACGCAGGTCGGTGTCAGCGAAGTGACCGCGGTCCACACGGACACCGGTGTCTCGGTCGTAGTGCCGCCGGTTCCGGTCTACAACCTGGTGCCGAAACATGGCGAACCCGCCCGCTTCGGGTTGAGCATCGCCGGCAGCGACGTTTTCCTCGAGGCGGATGTCGCCTGGGAGAGCGACTATCACGAGTACTTCACGATCCACGTGCACAAAATTGCACTGCCTGGACTGGGGGAAAAAGCTCGGGTCGCGAAAAACCGCCTCGTCTTTGACGGCATGTCGGGCGAGGGCACCTACATCACTACACCGACCACCTGCCTCGGACCGGCGGCTCCTGAAACGCCCTTCGAGCACGTCTACTCGACCTACCTGCGCGCCGATTCCTTTCAGGAAGAAAACCCCACCTTCCCAGACGGCTCTGAATTCATCGAGTCGAAGATCCCCCGAATGCCACCGACATTCGAAACCTCTCCGAAAGACTGCCCCGACATCCCGTTCGAACCGTCGATTGGGACCGAACCGAACACCGCTCAAACCGATTCCCCATCCGGCGCAACGGTGACCGTGAACCTGCCCGAGATCAAAAACCTGACCAAAGACGAACAAAGCAAGTCGACATCGCACGTCAGGTCCGCTCGCGTCACCCTGCCCCTGGGGATGGGCCTCAATCCCTCGGCTGCGACTGGGCTCGTGGCCTGTACGGACGCGCAATTCGGCAAAGGGACCCGCGCCCCCGTCGCCTGCCCGGAAGCTTCTCGCGTTGGCACTGTCGAAGTCGACACTCCACCGCTTCCGGATGGCTCG
The DNA here is from genome assembly GCA_040901495.1 of Solirubrobacterales bacterium. Classification (GTDB taxonomy): domain Bacteria; phylum Actinomycetota; class Thermoleophilia; order Solirubrobacterales; family 70-9; genus VRUE01. Next base: position 18,125 of record JBBDYO010000030.1, on the reverse strand, counting down.
CTCACCGGTCCGGTCTATGTCGGCCAGCAGCTCAGCCGCGATCCGGCCTCGGGCGAGGCCTACCGGATCTTCGTCGACGTCGAGTCTTCGCGCTATGACATCTCGGCGCGGCTGCTTGGCAAAGTCCGCGCCGACCCGCAGACCGCACAGCTGACGACGACCTTCGACGACGGTGCGCTTGGAAGCGTCCCAATTCCGGGTCTGCCGCAGGTGCCATTCGAGGCGTTCAAAGTCACCTTCAACGGGGGTCCGAAAGCGCCGCTGACCAGCCCGCCCACCTGCGGTCCCAACACGACAGCGACCCAGATGACGCCATGGTCCTCCGCGCTCGGCACGGTGCCTGTGGGTGAACCGGGTGGGCCCTCCGGCGACCCACCCGCCACTGCCTCTGGAGATTTTGAACTGACGAACCTTCCAGGCGGTGGAGCGTGTCCGAAAACCCTCGCCGAGCGTCCTTTCGCTCCAAGCGTGGCTGCAAAAACCGCCAACCCTCAAGCCGGGGCCTTCAGCGAGTTCAGCCTCGAGATCGGGAGGCAGGACGGAGAGCAGGAGCTGAAAGGCGCCGCCCTCGACCTGCCGCCTGGCGTGACGGCGAAGCTCGCCGGCGTCACCTACTGCCCGGAGGCGGCGATCGCAGCCGCCGCCGCCAACAGCGGCGCGTCTGAGGCGGCAACCCCGAGTTGCCCCGCTTCCAGCCTGATCGGCAGCGCCTCGGTGCTCTCGGGCACCGGCCCCGCTCCGCTTAGCATCGCCGGGAAAGCCTTCCTCGCAGGCCCCTTCGATGGGGCACCCCTGTCCATGGTGGTTGTCACCCCCGCCACGGCCGGGCCGTTTGACCTCGGCGCGGTCGTGGTGAGGGTGGCGCTGTTCGTCGATCCGGAAACCGCGCGGATACGCGCGACGACTAACTCGATCCCGCATGTTTACGGCGGAGCGCTGCTCGACATTCGCTCCGTTGTCGTGCGGACCGATCGGCCCGAGTTCTCCCTCAACCCGACCAACTGCTCGCAGTTGGCGGTTGGCGGCGCGCTGAAAGGGGGTGGGGCCAATCCCCTCGATCCCGCCGCCTTCAGCTCTGTTCCCGTCTCGGCTCCCTTCCAGGTGAGCGGTTGCGAGAAGCTCGGCTTCAAGCCGAGGCTGTCGCTGAGCCTCGCGGGCCCAATGCGGCGCGCCGGCAATCCGAGGCTGCGAGCTGTCTTCGTCCCAAGGCCCGGGGATGCCAACCCCGCTCGGGTCGCTGTGACCCTGCCGCACGCTCTCTTCCTCGATCAGGCGAGCATCTCCCAAGTCTGCACGCGCGTTCAGTTCGCGGCCAAAGCCTGCCCGGCCAAGTCGATCTACGGGTACGCGCAGGCCTACAGCCCGCTGCTCGACGCGCCGCTCAAAGGCCCGGTTTACCTGCGCTCCTCGGACAACCTGCTGCCGGACCTGGTCTCGGCGCTGCGCGGCCAGGTGGACATCACCCTGGTCGGTCGGACCGACACCGTCAGAGAGCGGATTCGCAACACCTTCGACGTGATCCCGGACGTGCCGGTTTCGAAATTCATCCTCACACTGCGCGGTGGCAAACGGGGCCTGCTCGAGAACTCGCGCGACCTTTGCCCGCGAGGCGGGAAAGGTTCCACCAAACCGAAAGCCAATCTGAGCCGAGGCTCCCGCCAACGCAAGAAATCGCTGCGGGCAATCGTGCGGATGAAAGGGCAGAACGGCAAGAAAGCCAAAGCCCGCGTGAAGCTGCGGCGGTCGTGTGGCCAAAGCAATCGCAAAGCGAAGCGGGGGCATCAGAACTAGCCTGCGGTGTCGGTGCGCCCGACGCTTTCAGTCCTGATCGTCGCCTGGAATAGCCGCGAGGAGCTGGCGCGGACGCTGCCTGCCCTGCTGCCGGAGCTGGGTGAGGGCGACGAGCTGATCGTCGTCGACAACGACTCCAACGACGGGACGGCGGAGGCGGTGGTGTTGTTGGCGCCGGCGGCTCGGGTCGTCCAGGCAGGCCGCAACGCCGGCTTCGCTGCCGCCTGCAACATCGGGGCCAAGGAGGCGACGGGCGAGTTGCTCGTCATCCTCAACCCCGACGCGGCGCCGCGGCCCGGCTTTGGTGAGGCGATCCGCCGGCCCTGGGTCGAGCAGCGTGGCTGGGCGGCCTGGCAGGCGCTTGTCGCCGAGGGCGAAGGACGGACGATCAACTCGGCCGGCAACCCGGTCCACTTCACCGGCATCGTCTGGGCCGGCGCCCACGGTGAGCCGATCGAGGTCGCCCCGCCCGCTGGCGAGGTCCCGGCGCTCTCCGGCGCGTGCCTGGCGATTCCGCGCGAGACCTGGGTGCGGGTGGGCGGATTTCCCGAGCAGTACTTCCTCTACCACGAGGACGTCGACCTCTCGCTGCGACTGCGGATCGCGGGCGGGGCGCTCGGGATCGAGCCGACCGCCGTCGTCGACCACGACTATGAGTTCGGCGCGCGAGCGCACAAGTGGCGGTGGCTGGAGCGCAACCGCTGGGCCTTCCTGATTCGGGTCTACCCGACGAGCCTGCTGATCCTGTTGGCACCGGCGCTGGTCGCCACCGAGCTGGCTCTGGTCCCCGCCGCAATCGCGGCGGGGTGGGGGAGG
>JBBDYO010000030.1:0-15508 GCA_040901495.1 Solirubrobacterales bacterium | reverse complement strand
ACGCCCCGATTTGGAAGAAGGAGCATTGGCCCGGCGGCTCCGAATGGAGCCCGGGCTCGTAGGTCAGGGGGACCACACGGACTTACCTGAGGTAGGTGGCGCCACATGTGGCGCTAATCCGACATGGAACGCGCCTCGGAATCGAGGGCTCTCCTTCTGTGCTCGGCCCCCCCCCCAAACCGCGGGGGGGTGGGGGAGGCAGAAGCTCGCGGCGATGTGGGAAGTGGCCCGCTGGCTGCCTCGCCTGCTGCGCGAGCGCCGCCAGGTGCAGGCGACGCGGACCGTCAGCGCAGCCGAGTTCGCCGCGTGGCTCACTCCCGACCTCGATTCGCCGTTCATCCCAGCCATAGCCCGCTCATCCCCCGTCCGCCTCCTGCTCCGCTCCTACTGGCGCCTCGTCCGCGCAGTCCTGCGCTAGGACCGGCCCTCAGATCGGCTGGGTGGTCGGGCGGATCAGGATCTCGTTGACGTCGACGTTGGGGCCCTGTTCGAGCGCGTACATCACGGCCTTGGCGATGTCGCTGTCCTGTAGGGCCCACTCGCCGGGCCGGTTGTCGAAGAAGTCGGTGTCGGTCATCCCCGGCTCGATCAGCGTCACCTTGATCTTGGTGTTCTCGTGCATCTGGCGCAGCTCGGCTCGCAGCGCCTCGCCCATTGCCGTCACCGCCCACTTTGTCGCCGAGTAGAGCGAGCCCGGCAGGGCCCGCCGCCCGGCGATCGAGCTGGTGATGAGGAAGTGGCCGTCGCCGCGCTCGAGCAGGTGGGGGAGGGTGGCGCGGATCGTCAAGGCGACGCCGTAGACATTGGTCAGGACCATCGAGCGCCAATGCTCGACCGACTCCTCGAGGAAGCCGCGGGTGGCGCCGAAGCCGGCGTTGGCAAAGACGGCGTCGATCCTGTCGAAGCGCTCGAGGGCAGTCGCGGCCATCGCCTCGACCTGGTCCCACTCGGTGACGTCGCACTGCACCGCGATCGCACGCTCGTCCCCGCCCAGCTCTGTCGCCAGCTCCTGCAGCTCCTCCAGCCGCCGCGCGGCCAGCACCAGACGGTGCGTGTCCGCGGCAGCTCGGGCCGTCGCGGCGCCAATACCGCTGCTGGCTCCGGTGATCAGCAGGACCGGATCGCTGGCGTTGTCGTGGGCCACCGATCGATTCTCTCAGTTCCAGCCCACCCGAGCGACCTTGCGATAATCCCTCGCCCGTGGACCCCAGCCGCAAGCGAAAGATCCGGCTCGTCGCCGCTCTCAGCGTCGCGGTCCTGCTTGCCGTGGCGCTCGTCTACACGTCGTTCAGCGCCTCGACGGAGACAAAGCAGCCCTCCGAACTGCTCGATGCGACGCCGGGGACCCGCGCCGAGCTGACGGGCAGGGTGGTCAAGGGCTCGGTCAATCGCGAGGGCGAGGGGATGCGCTTCCGGGTCGCCGATCGCGACGATCCCTCCCAAAGCATCGCTGTCACCTACAGCGGCACCGTCCCCGACCCCTTCCGGGGCGGCCGCGAGATCGTCCTCACGGGCGAAGTGCAGAACGGCTTCGTCGGGGAGCCCGACACGCTGATCACCAAGTGCCCGTCGAAGTTCACCGCCGAGGGCTCCGAGCCGGATGACGTCTAGCGTCGGCGGCGTCGCCCTGGCGCTCGCCTTCTTCACCGCGCTCTTCGCGGTTTTCGCAGCCCTGCTTGGTCGTAACGGCCAGCGGCGCTGGATCGACGTTTCGCGGCGGGCCGTCTACGCGCTCTGCGCTCTGCTCACCCTGTGCGTGGTCCTGATCGAGCTCGCCTTCGCCGGCGACGATTTCTCGCTCGAGATCGTTCAGCAGCACTCCTCGATCGAGACACCTGCCTTCTACAAGCTCGGGGCCATGTGGTCGAGCCAGGAGGGCTCCCTGCTGCTGTGGGCGTGGGTGCTTTCGATCGCCGCTTCGGCGGCGCTCTACGCAACGCGAAGGACGCTGCGCGAGGTCGTTCCCTACGCGACCGCCGTGATGGCGGGCATTGCGGCCTTCTTCACCGGCCTGATGCTGTTCGCGGGCGGGGTCAACCCGTTCACGGCGGTCAGCCCGGTCCCGGCCGACGGCCTCGGCCTCAACCCGCTGCTCCAGCACCCGAGCATGATGATCCACCCGCCGATGCTCTACTCGGGGTACGTCGCGTTCACGATCCCGTTCGCGTTTGCGATCGGCGCCCTCATCGCCCGCCGCCTCGACGCGACCTGGATTCGCTCGACCCGGCGCTTCGCCCTGATCGCCTGGGCTTTCCTCGGCCTCGGCCTGCTGCTCGGCGCCCGCTGGTCCTACACCGAGCTGGGGTGGGGTGGCTACTGGGCCTGGGACCCAGTCGAGAACGCTGCCCTGATGCCCTGGCTGATCGGCACCGCGTTCCTGCACTCGATCATGGTCCAGGAGAAACGGGGGATGCTGAAGACCTGGAACGTCTCCCTGATCGTCGCCACCTTCAGCCTGGCGCTGCTCGGCACCTTCCTGGTCCGCTCCGGGGTCCTCGAGTCGATCCACGCCTTCGGCGACAGCACGGTCGGTCCCTACATCCTCGGCCTGATCGCCGTGGTGCTGGTCGGCTCCACCGCGCTGATCGTCTCCCGCCTCGACGATCTGCGCTCGGAGAAGCGGATCGACTCCCTTGCCTCGCGGGAGGCTGTCTTCCTGGTCAACAACCTGCTGTTGGTGGCGCTCTGCGTGACGATCTTCTGGGGCACGTTCTTCCCGCTGATCTCGGAGCTGTTCACCGGCGAGAAGGCGTCGCTGGCGGCACCCTGGTTCGACCGCTACACGACCCCGCTCGCCATCCTGCTCGTCCTCTTCACCGGGGTTGGCCCCCTACTGGCCTGGCGCCGCGTCAGCTGGGCGAGCGCGAAGCGGGTCTTCCTCGTCCCGACGATCGTCGCCGCGCTCGTCGCGGTCGGGCTCGCGCTCGGCACCGATGCCGCGGAGAGCCCCCTGGCCCTGATGCTCTTCGCGTTTGCAGGGTTTGCGCTCACCGGCCTCGCGCAGGAGTTCTGGCGTGGCGCCTCCGCCCGGCGCTCCCTGGCCGGCGGCTCGATGCCGGCGGCGCTGCTTGCGATCACCTCGCGCAACCGCCGTCGCTACGGCGGCTACATCGTCCATGTCGGGATCGCCCTGCTGCTGATCGGGATTGCCGCGTCCTCGAGCTTTCAGACGAATCGCGACGTTACGCTGCAGCCGGGCGAGAGCGCCGTCGTCGATGGCCGGACCGTCACCTACGTTCGCCAGACCGTGCAAGCGGATCCCGAGGCGCTCACCCTCGGGGCGGTGGTCAGGATCGAAAAGGACGGCGAGCTGCTCGCGACGCTGCGCCCGAGCCGGCGCTTCTTCCGCCCCAGCGGGGCTGAGGGGGGGACGATCAGCGGCTTCTTCGAAGGCGAGGCGACCACCGAGGTGGGCCTCAAGGCGGGCTTTGCCAGCGATTTCTGGATCGCCCTGCAACCCAACGTGTCCAGCCTGCGCCGACGCGGGCGAGCCGCTGATCAGGGGTTCCGCGCCTGCGTGCGCGGCGCGCCCGGCAGCCCGCCGGCGTGCAAATCGGTGTTGAGGCTGATGCGCGCCGCCCTCGCCAACCCAAGCCTGCGTCCTGCGGCCCTGGCCCAGCTCGACGACCTTCGGACGAGCACCGCGGAGCAAATCGCAGATGGCTACCTGGATGAAGACCTGCCGGCGACCTTCCGCGTCATCGTCGACCCGCTGGTCACCTGGATCTGGATTGGCGGGCTGGTCGCCCTGACGGGTGCCCTGATTGCGATCTGGCCCGCCCGCGGCCGGCGGCGCAGCCCGGGGGCAACCTCGGAGCTGGAGGCCCTGAAGGAAGCGAAGTACCGCGAGATTCGCGATGCCGAGCTGGACCACGCCGCCGGCAAGCTCTCCGACGAGGACTTTGCGCTGCTCGACGCCGAGCTCCGCAACGAGGCGGTTGAGATCCTCGACCGCGAGACGGTCTAGTCGCGGCTGTTCAGAGCAGTTGCTCTAGATCTTCAGCAACACGAAGGTGTTGAGCACGAAGAGGATCGAGAAGAAGATCGTGGCGCGATCCAGGTTGCGCTCGACCATCGAGCCGCCGCCAATCGAGCTGCCCCCGCCACCGATGCCGAAGGCGCCTGAAAGCCCCGCGTCCTTGCCCGAGTGCAGGAGCACGAGGAAGATCACGACGACGGCGATGATTACATGAAGAACTGCGAGGAAGGTGTACACGCGAGGGATGGTAGCGATTGCGGGGCCGCCACTCCTACGTTCTCGATCGGCAGCTTTTGGATCGCCCGCTGCGTCTCGACCAGAGCCTCGAGGTCGTCGAGGTTGTAGGCGATCAGCTCGTCCTTTAGCTCTCTCCTCTTGCTGGCGCTGTACGTGGACAGGTACCTGGCGAACAGCATCATGGCCTCCCGGCCGTCGCCGATCGAGCTGCGCTTCGCCACGCCAAAGAACGCGGCAACCTCCGCCAAGCCGAAATCGGGAAGGGGCAGGCGCAGGATCTTGCGAATGGAGGCGAAGAAATCGATGTGCCTGTCCTCGATCCCGAGCATGCCGTCGACCCCCAGGCGCTTGCAGGCGCTCCTGAGCTGGGGGAAGTCGGCCGATATTCCTCCCCAGGTCACGATAGGAAGGTCAGCCCTTTCATCGAGGAGCTCGAACATGCGCTCGAGGTTGGCCCGTTCGCTCGAGTAGTCCTCGGCCCAGAGGGCGACTTGCTCGCGCCGGCCCCCGTCGACCAGATAGAGGCCAATCAGCCAGAGCCGTGGGTTGAAGAGGTCGTACTCCAGATCGAGCGCGACATAGGAGTCCCCCACCGGGGGAGGGGGGCCGAACATGATTGCGCGCCCTTCGCGATAGCTCTGGATATGAAGGCGAAGCTGCTCCAACTGTGTGGGTGAGGTGTGATGCCCGAGGGCTCGAAGGTCCGCGACCACGTCCCCGATGTTGCACGTGTCGAGGTCCTCGAAGCTGCCGATCCCGATTTTCTTGAACGCCGCCGCCCGGCTACGGCCCACTTCGAAGAGAAGGGTCAGGTCTTTCCTGCCGCCGAACGATTGCCGGGTCGCTTGGGATTGGCTCGACTGAGTCTGCATCTAAAGAGATAGACGCTCAGCCGAGCCATTTCGCCCCCCTTGTTGCGCTGCTTTACACAATGCGTTACTTTGTAAAGCAGGTAGACGGCACATCGCAATCTGACAAGGAGATCTGTTCCTATGGAGGCAGCGACCCACGCCCACCCAGTCGAGTCCGAGGTCACCCCAGCCACCTGGCGGGATCCGAAGCGCTACGCGTGGCTGCTGGGGCTGATCGTGCCGATGCTTCCGTTTCTCGCTTGGGGCTACGTGCAGCTGACCGGGATCGACGCCTTCTGGTTCTTCGGCCCGATGCTCGTCTTCGTCATCTTTCCGCTGCTCGACATCTTGGTCGGGATGGACGCCAAGAACCCGCCCGACAGCGTGATCAAGTGGCTCGAGCAGGACCGCTACTACCGCTGGTGCACCTACCTCTTCATCCCGATCCAGTACGCGGGGCTCGTCTTCGCCTGCTGGCTCTGGTCATCCGGAGACCTCTCGACGCTCGACAGCATCGGCCTGGCGCTGACGATGGGAATGGTCAGCGGGGTGGCGATCAACACCGCCCACGAGCTCGGCCACAAGCGCCCCAGTCTGGAGCGCTGGCTCAGCAAGGTCGCACTTGCCCAGAGCGGTTACGGGCACTTCTTCATCGAGCACAACCGCGGGCACCACGTCCAGGTCGCCACCCCCGGGGACCCGGCCAGCTCGCGGCTGGGGGAGAGCTTCTGGGCGTTTCTGCCGCGCACCGTCTTCGGCAGCGTGGGCTCCGCCTGGGGCCTGGAGCGGGTCAGGCTCGAGCGGATGGGACGCTCGCCCTGGACGGTCCACAACGACATCCTCAATGCCTGGGCGATGACGGTCGGGCTGTTCGCGGTCCTCGTCGCCGTCTTCGGGGTCGTGGTCCTTCCCTACCTGCTGATTCAGGCCGTGATCGGCTTCTCGTTGCTCGAGGTCGTCAACTACCTCGAGCACTACGGGCTGCTGCGCCAGAAGCGCGAGGACGGTCGCTACGAGCGCTGCCTCCCCGAGCACAGCTGGAACAGCAACAACGTCGCCTCCAACGTCCTCCTCTACCACCTGCAGCGCCACAGCGACCACCACGCCAACCCGACGCGCCGCTACCAGGCCCTGCGCCACGTCGACGAGGCGCCGCAGCTGCCCACCGGCTACGCCGGGATGATCGTCCTCGCCTGGTTTCCGCCGCTGTGGCGGCGTGTCATGGACCGCCGTCTTCTCGACCACTACGGGGACGACATCACCCGGGCGAACATCTCTCCCCGCGCCCGGCGCAGGGTGCTGACTCGCCACGGAGCGACGGCATCGTGAGCGCCTGGGCCTGCCCATCCTGCGGGTACGTCTACGACGAGGGCGCCGGTCACCCTCGCGAGGGGTTCCCCCCGGGGACTCCGTGGAGCGAGGTGCCGGACGACTGGCACTGCCCGGACTGCGGCGTGCGCGACAAGGTTGACTTCGAGCCCGCCGATGGGTAGCACCGCCACGCCGACCGAGGCCAAAGCGTTGACGGGTGCCGTCGCCGAGCGCGACCCCTATCCCGTCGCAGCGCGCAGGCTGCTGCGCGAGACCCTCTTCGAGGCCGCTCGCGACGAGCTGCAGCGGGGCGCTTGGTCAGAGATCACGATGGCCGACGTCGCCGGCGCCGCCGGCGTCAGCAGGCAGACCCTCTACAACGAGTTCGGCAGCCGCGACGAGTTCGCGCAGGCATTCGTCATCCACGAGGGCGAACGCTTTCTCGACGGCGTCGAGGCCGCCGTTCGCCAGCACCTCGACGATCCCCGCGCCGCGGTCCATGCCGCTCTTGCGACCTTCCTGCGGACCGCGGGCGAAGACCCCCTGGTTCGCATGCTGCTCAGCGACGACGGTGCCGGCGGAATGCTTCCCTTCGTCACCACGCAGGGCATGCCGGTCGTCCAGTGGGCCACTCATCGCCTCACGGGGGTGATGCAAGACGGCTGGCCCGAGGCTCCCGCTCACGAGGCTCGCCTGCTGGCTGAATCCCTCGTCCGCTTAGCGATCAGCTACATCACCGCGCCCAGCGGGCCTCCCGAGGAGACCGCTGCCCAGGCGAGTGAGCTGCTGGCGCCTTTCATCGATCAGGCGCTCGGCTCCGCCTGAGCGCTCTCAGGGACCTGGCGAGCCCTGGCTCGTTCTGGCCCGCGTGTCGAAGAGCAGCATCGGGCCCGATCGCTGTGTGTCCGGCGACTCGAAGCCTGCGGTCGCCAACCACTGGAGCACTTCCTCCTCGGTTCCCACCGGACCGAAGTCTCCCCTGTGCGGGCGGATGACCAAGCGCTGGCGGAGGCTGTCGTCGCCTTTGACGAAGCAGGTGCCGACGAGGCGGCCGCCGGGCTTGAGGAGGCGGGCGGCCTCGACCAGGGCGCCGGCCGGCTCGTTGAAGCAGTGCAGGCCCCAATAGGAGAGGAAGAGATCGACGCTGCCGGTTGGCTCGGGGATGTTGGTCGCGTCCGCTTCGACCAGCTCCACGCGGGCGAGCCCGCGCTTGCTCACGCGTCGGCGCGCCCGGCGGATCATCGAGGGAGAGAGATCGGCGCCCACGTAGCGAACGGCGGCCTCTTGCCGGAGGCCCCGAAACGCGGGCCCAGCGCCACACGGACAGTCGACGATCGTGCTCCCGTCAGGGACCTCGGCGATCGCCGCCATGCTCTCGTAGTAGAGCTTGGTGTCCGCGCCGAACACGGTTCGGGAGATGAGGCGAGCCAGGCGTGGGCGCTCCATGTAGGTGCTGAAGGCGATGCCAAATGGGGAGGCGTAGTGGTCGTCCCGCGCCATCGGTACCAGCCTAGCTGGGGGGTGCCTAAGGATTGACCATGTATGTCAGTGTCAAGTCCGCGCACCCCTTAGGCAATCCCCCTTAGGCAATCGCGACGCAGAGCTCGGGCGGGGTATTTTGGTCGAGTGACGGCCGCTATGAACCCCCTGAGCGAGCTCGGGAAGTGGATCGAGGAGGCGCGGGAGGAGGGGATCGCGCAGCCGGCGTCGGTTGCCTTCGTCACCGTCGGCGCCGAGGGCCGCCCTTCCGCCCGGACCGTCACCCTGAAGCGCATCGAGGACGACGCGCTCGTCTTTACGACGGCGCTGTGGACGCGCAAGGCGCGCGAGGTCGAGGCCAATCCGAACGTCGCCTTGCTCTTCCACTGGCCGCGGCTTGGGCGCCAGGCTCATCTCACCGGAACCGCCGCCCAAGCGGAGGGGTCGCTGGCCGAGGAGCTGTTCGACGAGCGAGACCTCGTCCACCAGCTACAGACGGTCGTCTCCCGGCAGGGTGAGCCGATCGAGGATCTGGGGCCGTTGCGAGACCGGCTGGCGCACCTCGCCACCGCGCAGGAGATGCCGCCCAGCTGTCCAGCGGATTGGGGGGCGCTGAGGGTGCGGATCGACTCGCTCGAGCTGTGGAGCGAATCCGAAGACCGCCTGCACGACCGGCGCCTCTACCGCCGCGAAGGCGAGGGGTGGAGCCTTACCCTTCTCGCGCCGTAGCCTCGCGCTCACCGTAGTAGACGACGAAGCCCTGCCTGAAGCCGCGCCGCTCGTAGAAGCGCTGGGCGTCGACGTTGGTCGTCGTGGTGGTGATCGACATCCCATCGACCCCCTGCTGCGCGAGCCGCTCCCAGGCCGAGTCCAATAGCGCGGCCCCAACGCCGCCGCCGCGGTGGTCCGGCAGCACCGAGAGCGTCTCCAGCTGCGCGAGCCGCTCTCCGGTGTCCCACGAAGCGAATGGAGCGCCGACGGTGACAAAGGCATAGCCGACCGGCTGCCCGCCGCTTTCGGCGATCACGATGAAGGTCTCGGGGGCTTCCAGCCAGCGCTCGTACTTCCCCCGTCGTATTCGCCACGCGTCCGCCACCTCGCGCTTCGGCGTGTGGGCGCCGAGGTCGGGCGTGATCCGTTCGTGATGCTCCTGGAGCGCGTTCCAGAGCGGCTCGAGGGTGTCGAGGTCGCTCGCGCTGTCGGTGTGCCGAATGGTGACGTCCGGGATGGGCTGATCGCTGGCCATCGGCTCGTTCACTTCGAGGCCAGTCGCCGCTGCAGGTTGGCGTGCACCTCTGGCCACTCGTCGTCGATCACGCTGAAGTAGGCGGAGTCCCGCACCCCGACGTCGGGCACCGTCATGTGCTTGCGCAGGACTCCCTCGAACTGCGCCGGCAGCGCCGAGAGCGCGGCGCGCGAGCGCTCGTTGCGGGCGTCGGTCTTGAACTCGACCCGCAGGCAGCCGAGCGTCTCGAACGCGTGCTCGAGCATCAGCAGCTTCGCCTCGATGTTGGCGCCGGTGCCCCAGGCGCTCGGGTTGAGCCAGGTCCAGCCGATCTCGACCACCCGGTCGGGTGGCCGCACGTTGAGGTAGCGGCTGCTCCCGATCAGCGATCCGCTGCGCCGGTCGCGCGTCGCGAACGGCCCCTCCTTGCCTGACCGGGCGTCGGTCAGCGTCAGCTCCATCCACCGGTCGAAGTACTCGCGGCTCTCGCCGATGTGAGCCAGCCAGCTCCAGATCTCCGGCGCCCGAGCCGCCTCCCACAGCTCGTCGGCGTGCTCCTCACCCAGCGGCTCCAGCACGACGATCGATCCCTCCAGGCGGGTGGTGAGGTTCTCCACGGCCGCCATTCTTCCAACGCCCGAGCGCTCAGGGCTCGAGGTCGAGCCGGAAGACGAGGCGACCGTGCCCCGTCTCATCGGCCGAGTCGCGCTCCGGCGCGCGGCGGTAGCCGAGCGATTCGTAGAGGCGGTGCGACTCTATTTGAGCGGGGCGGCTCCAGAGCGCGATCGCGTCCCAGCCGGCCTCGCGCGCCCGCTGCTCACAGAAGCAAGCCAGCGCTTTGCCGATCCCGGCCCGGCGCTCCGTGGCCGAGACCGCCAGTCGCGAGAGCTCGGCCTCACCCGGCTCCCCGACCGCTTGCTCAGCAGCCCCAGGTGGCAGCAGGGCGACGACGCCGGCCAGCCCGTCTCGCCCGTCGACGACGAAGACCTCTCCGCTCCGCCTGGAATGGGCGAAGTCGGCGGCTGTGTACGGCGCCGTTCTGCCGCCCACGCCCAGGGTCACGTACGCCTCGGTCCACAGGCTCACGGCGGCGTCGGCATCCCGGTCGGTTGCGACTCGAATCGGAAAGCTCATCCACGCAGGAAAGACGCGACCAGATCGGCGACCCGCTTTGGCTCCTGGGCCATGAACGCGTGCCCGCCGCCGGCGAAGCGCTCCACCCGGCAGCCCGGCCAAAGGGCGGTGAGGGCGTCTGCGTTCTCGGGTGGGATCACCACGTCCTCGTTGCCGTGGGCGATGAGGACAGGCAGGGAATCGCTGGGGCGTGGCTGGTCCTCGGCGTGCCACGCGGCCATTGCGGCCTCCTGTGCCAGCAGCGTCGTGGGGGAGAGCTGGGTGCGGGCGGCTGCGACGACGTCGCCAAATTCCTCGTCGATTCCCGGCGCCACATTTGGTGGGAAGAGCAGTGAGATCAGGCGCGCGGCCTGCTCGCGCGGGGTTCCGGAGTGGTCGATGAGCCGAGCCCATACCTCCGGGTCGGCCGGCATGGACGCCGACCCGCCGGGGTCAGTGGAGAGCAGCGCCAGGGCGGTGACCCGCTGCGGCACCCGCGCGACAAGCCGTTGGACGACGAAGCCACCCATCGACCAGCCGGCGACCGGCGCGGACTCGATCTCGAGCGCGTCGAGCAGCGCCTCGAGGTCAGCGGCCATGCCGTCGATCGTCAGCGGCGCGCCGAGGTCGCCGAGCTCCGATTCGCCGATACCGCGGTTGTCCGGGCAGATCACCTCGAATGACCGCCCCAGCGCGGACAGCATCTGGGGGTCCCAATCCGCGGCGCCGGCCGCGTAGCCGTTGACGAGCAAAAGCGCCGACCCATGACCGATCGATCGCCAAGCCAGCCGCCGCCCTTCGACGTCGATTGCTCGGGCTTGGGCGGACTCGTTCATCGATGGCTGAGTATCCCTGAGGGCCGTAACCCCGACCCGGCCAACGGGTTAGTTAGTTCGTAACTATTCGCATTATCTCCTTAGGAGGAGAAAGATGGAGATGATCAAGCGGTTCGAGCCGGTCGCCCTGTTGGTCATGGTGCTCGGCGCTCTCAATTGGGGGATGGTCGGCCTCTTCGACACGAATGTGATCTCAGAGGCGTTCGGAACTGGCACCCTCACCGACATCGTCTACGTCGTGGTCGGCGTCAGCGGCCTTCTCTACATCCCGAGGCTGCTCGACAGCCTCCACATCGGAGACCACACACCGCATCCACGCGGTACCTGAAGCACTTGGGAGGCAACACGGACCGGGCCCCGCGAGGGCCCGGTCCGTTGAGTGCCGCTTGACGCGGCTCTCTATGCCCGCGCCAGAGCGGTGTCGAGCGCAGCCGAGATCTTCTCCGGGCATTCGATCTGCGGGTAGTGGCCGGCGTCGGGCAGCTCGATCGCCTCGACTCCGGGACGCAGGACGCGCAGGCCGTCCAGGACGGCGGTCGTCGCGACGGGGTCGCGAAGCCCCCAGGCCAGGGTCAGCGAGCCGGGCCAGTCGCGGATCGCGCCGTGCCAGCGCTCGGTGAAGCGTTCGCGCTCAGCCATGTAGTGGATCGTCCTGTGGGCGATGGACGCGCCGCCGTTGTGGGCGACCAGGGACCACTGGTCCGCGGCCTCCTCGGCGGCGAGCGGATGGTCGGGGGAGAAGATGCGCGAGAACTGGAGGCGGAAGCCGCGCTCGCTCGTCAGCCGGGCGAATAGAGGGCCAAGCCGGCTGCGCAGCAGTCGCTGGCCGATCGTCGGGCTCGCCAGGTGGAGCAGCATGCTGCCGTTGAAGAGCAGAGCCCCGGCCAGCTCGATCTCGAGCTCTCCGCGCAGCTTACGCGCCATCAGCTCGGTCGCCACCGAGGTGCCCATGTCGTGTGCGACCAGGAAGACCGGCGGCGAGCCGGTGCGCCGCACCAGCTCTTCGGCCGCGTCGGCCTGCCAGGCCAGCGTGTAGACGTGGTCGCGGGGCTTCTCGGAGAGGCCGAAGCCGAGGAAGTCGAAGGCCAGGGTGGTCTCACCCCGACGCAGCCCGAACAGCTCGCGCCAGTCGTAGGAGCTCGATGGGAACCCGTGCAGGAAGAGCAGCGTGGGGCCATCGGCGCCCGCCTGGCGGTGGACGAACAGCTGCCGCCCGAGCACATCCTCCATCGTGCCCGCCCGGCGCCACTCCTCGACCCTGCTGGTCAGCATCGCCGGAGAGCCTATTTGGCGTTGCCGTCTCTCGACGGGGCGCCGACCCGCTAACGACCTCCTTTTTTCTGTTTCTTTTTGACCTTGACGCACCTCGCTTTGCCTTTGACCTTCTTCTTCCGGAAGCCTTTCTTGCATTTGAGCGGCTTCTTTTTGCCGGTCGAAGGCGGCGTTGGCGTGGGGTTGGGCGCTGGACCGCCAGACCCTGTTTCGGGCGCTTTTTCTTTGGGTGGGACTTCGGGCGGCACTTCCGTGAATGAGGCGGTGACGGTCTGATCGGCGCTCAAGGTCACTTCGCAGGCCCCGGTCCCGGTGCAGTCGGCCCCCGACCAGCCGAGGAACGCAGAGCCGGCTGTCGGGGTGGCGGTCAGGGTGATCGGGACACCCAGGTCGAAGAGGTTCGCGCAGACCGCGCCGCAGTCGATGCCGGCGGGCGAGCTGGTGACCGAGCCGGTGCCGGTGCCCGATTTCGCCACGGTCAGGGTGGCCTGGGAGTCGGAAGTGCCCACCCACCCGTAACCGACCGTGTTGACCATCACGCAGAGGGCGATCGACGGACAGGAGAGCGGCCGGATGTCTTCGAAGAACGTACGGAAGTCAGCGGTGGGGGTGATGTCCCAGTCTGTGCCCGGCTCGGTCGGGTTGGTGGAGGTGAAGACGTTCCCTTCGCTGTCGGTCGCGACGCAGAACGAGGCCGATGGGCAGTCGACGTCGCCGAGGATGAATTCGGGAAAGACGCCAAGGTCAGGGTCAACGCTGGTTGCGTCCCACGCCACCATGCCCCCGGTTGGATTTTCCGAGGTGACGATGAAGCCGTGCTCGCCGACCACTGTGCAGAACGAGACCGTTGGGCACTCGACGCTGCGCAGGAACGTTTCGGGATCGACGCTGAACGAGGTCCAATCCGTGGCGTCGCCGGTCGGTTCGGTCGAGACGACGATCGTCCCTTCCCCGCCGGCCGCGACGCAGAGCGTCGTCGACGGGCAGGAGATCCCGAACAGGCTGACCGTCGGGGAGATTTCGACCAGGTCCCATGCCGAGGGGCCGCCGGTCGGATTGGTGGAGGAGAGGAAGTTCCCGTCCTGTCCAACCGCCACACAGAGCGAGGCCGTCGGGCAGGAGATCGAGTTGAGCGGCATGCCAGGGGCTATCTCGTCGGAGTCCCATGCCGCGGCGCCCCCGGTCGGATCGTTTGATGTGAGCGCGTTGCCCGCCACGTCGACCGCCGCGCAGAAGGTAGTCGAGGGGCAGGAGAGCCCGAAGATCTGTTCTTCTGGGTTAGGGCTGACATTGTCAACCGTCCACGCCGCCGCGCCCCCGGTCGGGTCGGTCGAGGTGACGATGTTGCCGCCGGTGTCCCCGGCGACGCAGAGGGCGATGGTGGGGCAGGAGACCACGTTCAACGCGTTGTAGACAGCGACCCCCGCCGAGGTCCAGGCGGCGGCACCCCCGGTGGGATCGGCTGTTGTATGCACCTTTCCGGCGATGTCGCCGGCGACGCACAGCGAGGTCGCCGGGCAGGCGATCGTGGACAGAGAGCCTTCGGTGTTCGCTTCCCGCAGAGTCCAAGCCACGGTTGGTTCGGTGCTGGTCGCAACCTCCCCCGACCAGCTTGTGGCTACGCAAAACGAGATCGACGCGCAGGAGACGGCGTTGAGGCTGGGGAGCAGAGAGGGGCCAACCGTTTCGTCCCAGGCTGTCTCGTCGCCGGTGGGATCGGTCGACGTGTAGACAACTCCCCCTTCGCTGACGGCCACGCAGAGCGAGGCCGAGGGACAGGAAACGCTGGAAAGGGCAGGTTCGAAGGCCAGTTGGATCGCCGCCCAGGAGGTGCCACTCGCGGGATCGTCCGAGCTGAAGACCGTGCCTTCGTCGCCGACGGCCACGCACAGCGAGCCGGTCGGGTCGCAGGAGATCCCACGCATGATCGTGCCGGGGTCGACGCTGATGAGGTCCCAGCTCCCGACATCGCCGGTCGGATCGGTTGAGCTGAGCACGTTGCCGTCGTTGTCCACGGCCACGCAGAGAGAGGCTGTGGGGCAGGAGACACCCTCGAAGACCTGGCCCGGATCGATGCTGACGCGATCCCAGGCCCCGACGCCACCGGTCGGGTTGGTCGAAGTAAGTACGTCCCCGATTTCGTCGACGACCACGCAAAGCGTGGCAGAGGCGCAGGAGACGCCGCCGAGGAACTTCCCCCGATCCAGTTCGGTGAAGCTCCAGGCTGCGCTGCCACCATCTGGGTCGGTCGACGTTTGGATATTTCCGTCTTCGTCTGCCGTGAGGCAGAAGGAGGCGGAGGGACAGCTGATCCTGCCTATGTTGCGACCGCCGGCGAACGGAGCCTGGTGGTCGATCAGCTCCGGCTCAGACCACGTGAGGGGCGAGTCAGCAGGGGCCCCGGCCGGCGACAAAGCCAACGTGAGTGCAACGCCCAATAACGCTAAGACGCATTTGTGTCTCGCCACAGAGAACCACCTTCTCCCTGCACTGCCGAGACCTCAGCGTAGCGTCCAGCCAGCAATCCTACAAGCGGTTTTTTCTACTATTAGCAAGCATCCGGCGAGCCCGGATGGGCGGCGCCTGCGGCTCTAGAGGGCGAGAGCCGATCGTTGAGCCAGTTAGGCCGCCTTTAGGTATCACTCATAGGGTCAATTCTCAGCGGTAGAGCCATTGCGATTGAGAATCCATCGGGGGAGGGCCATGAGAGATTCACAGCCAGGGACCGCCAAGCTGCGCGCACTGAGCCTGGCTTTTGTCGTGCTTGCGATCGTCGCGAGCGCCACTGTCTGGTCGGGCTGTGGTGGCGACGACACGGCTGACGTCACCAATCAGGCCAACGAAAGCATCGAAGAAGGGGTCAAACGGGCTGAAGAAGGTGTCCGGGAAGGCGCCGAGAGGGCCGAAAAGAGTGTCGATGAAGGAGTCGAAAAGGTCGGAGGAGCCGAGAAAAGCAAAAAGCAGATCGAAGCCGAACTCAGGCAGAAAGTCAGAGAAATAGAAAAGGAAGCGTCGAAGTACACGGACTAACTGGCTTCCCGTCCTGGTTCTGTCGTGTAGGCAGGCAGCGTGGTCGGTGGCGCACGAACTGGCGCACAGCAGGAGCTTGGCGGTTTGCATTGCAACCTCTCCGTAAAAAAAACCCCCGACTTGAGGCTGTCGCACAAACCCCCGGGCGTGAGTCGCATTCACGTCCGGGGCGCCC
>JBBDYO010000029.1:0-5614 GCA_040901495.1 Solirubrobacterales bacterium | reverse complement strand
GCCGTACTCGATCAGGTCCTCGGGCAGCACCTGCTCGAACCACTCGCCCTTGTCCTTTTTCTCGCGTGAAGAGATTTCGGCGCCGAAGCCGACACCCCGGTCCCCCACCCGCCGCTCGATCACCTTGTCGAGCTCGGCGAAGGAGCCGCCGCAGACGAAGAGGATGTTGGTGGTGTCGATCGTCAGGAACTCCTGGTGGGGGTGCTTGCGCCCGCCCTGCGGAGGGACCGAGGCGGTCGTCCCCTCGAGGATCTTCAGCAGCGCCTGCTGCACGCCTTCGCCGGAGACGTCGCGGGTGATCGACGGGTTGTCGGCTTTGCGCGCGATCTTGTCGATCTCGTCGATGTAGATGATCCCGGTCTCGGCCTTCTTGACGTCGTAGTCGGCCGACTGGATCAGCTTGAGGAGGATGTTCTCGACGTCCTCGCCGACGTAGCCGGCCTCGGTCAGCGCCGTCGCGTCGGCGATCGCGAACGGGACGTTGAGGATCCGCGCCAGGGTCTGGGCGAGCAGCGTCTTGCCGCAGCCGGTCGGCCCGAGCAGCATGATGTTCGACTTCTGCAGCTCGACCTCGGACTCTTCGTTCTGGGCGATCTGGACGCGCTTGTAATGGTTGTAGACGGCGACCGAGAGGGCGCGCTTGGCAGTCTCCTGGCCGACCACGTACTCCTGAAGGACCTGGTGTATTTCACGCGGTTTGGGCAGGTTCTCCAGCTCGACCGCGACCGGAGGAGTCAGCTCCTCGTCGATGATCTCGTTGCAGAGGTCGATGCACTCGTCGCAGATGTAGACACCTGGACCGGCGATCAGCTTTTTGACTTGGCGCTGCGACTTGCCGCAGAAGCTGCAGAGGAGCTGCTCATTTGAATCTGTGGGACGTGCCAGCGGAATCCCCTCCTTGCGGGGCGGTAGCGGCCTACCGGCGTCGCGTCCAAAAGCTTAGAGGGAGCGCCCAGCCGGCCTATCGGTGTCGTCGTTTACTTCGCCCCCCGCGCTGTCCCTTCCTCTGACCGACGACTTGCGCCGGGCGCGATAGCGTGAGCGCGTGCTGAGTGAGCTGCGGATCGAGCCGATCACCGAGGCCCAATTCGAGACTCTGCTGCCGATGATCGCGGCCTACCAGGGCTTCTACGGAGCCGATGACATCCGCACCGAGCGCAACCGCTCCTTCTTCCGCCGCTTCATCGACCCGAGCGATGAGGGAACGATGATCGGCGCCTGGCGCGAGGAGGAGCTGGTCGGCTACGCCTGCCTCTACTGGCACTTCTCCTCGACCAGAGCGGTCGAGACGGTGCTGATGAACGACCTCTACGTCGACGAGGCCGCCCGGGGGCAGGGAATTGGCCGGGCACTGATCGAGGCGAGCGCCGAGATTGCCAGGAATCGTGGCGCCCACCACCTCGAGTGGTCTACCCGCCCCGACAACACCACCGCCCAGCGCCTCTACGACTCGACCGGCGCCGAGAAATCGACCTGGATCGAGTACGAGCTGGGCCTCTAGCTGTAGCGGTCCCAGCGATGCAGGGCGGGCGCGGGGTCTACCGGGTGGCCGTTGGCGTGGATCTCGAAGTGGAGGTGGCAGCCGACTGTGCGGGCGTTGCCGGTGTCGCCGACGGCGCCGATCCGCTGCCCGGCCCAGACGCGGTCGCCGCGACGGACCGCGGCCGGGCGGCGCAGGTGGGAGTAGAAATAGCTGCGGCGCTCACCCTGACCGTGGATCAGCAGGTAGTTGCCGTAGAGCACCGGGTCATAGCCGGCGCGGTGCACCTTCCCCGTTGTAACTGCCACCAGCGCGGTGCGGCAGCGGGCGACGATGTCGAAGCCCTCGTGCGTCCGGTCGCCGCTTCGCGGGGCGCCGAACTCGCCGATCGAGCCGCGCGTCCAGTACGGCCCGCGGACCGGGAAAACGTGGTCGTAGTACGGGACACCACCTGTAGAAGCGGCGGCCTGCGCCGTGACGGGAACAGCAAGGAGCGCCAGGGCAAAAAGGAAGAGAGGTAGGAGGCGCTTCAGTGGTGCTCGATGACGCGGTCGACGAGGTTGTACTCCTTCGCCTCCTCCGCGCTCATGAAGTAATCGCGATCGGTGTCTTTGGTGACCTTCTCGAAGGGCTGGCCGGTGTGCTTGGCGAGGATCTCGTCAAGGCGACGGCGGACGTCCAGGATCTCTTTGGCATGGATCTCAATGTCGGTCGCCTGGCCTTCGAACCCACCCAGCACTTGGTGGATGAGGATCTTCGAGTTGGGGAGCGACATCCGCTTGCCCGCGGCACCGCCGGCCAGCAGCACCGCCCCCATGCTCATCGCGATGCCGCAGCAGATCGTCTGCACGTCCGGCTTGATGAACTGCATCGTGTCGTAGATCGCCATCCCCGCGTAAACGCCGCCGCCGGGAGAGTTGATGTAGAGGCTGATGTCCTTGTCAGGGTCCTCGGACTCTAGGTGCAGGAGCTGGGCGACGATCAGGTTGGCGATTTCGTCGTTGACCGCCGTCCCCAGGAAGACGATGCGCTCGTTCAGCAGGCGCGAGTAGATGTCGAAGGAGCGCTCGCCGCGCGAGGTCTGCTCGACAACCATCGGGACCAGAGGGCTCATGGCCGGCACTCTATAGAAGGCATCCGGCGGGCCACCATCAGTGGGAGCCCGGCGTCCAAAGCGACCCCTTGTCCTCGTCTTGCTCTTTCTCGGGCGTCCACAGTTTCTCGCGGGCCTCGGCCTGCTCGAGCGGGATCGGCTTCGCCGCTTCGACGACGACATCGACAGCCTTCCGCATGCGAATGTCCTCGCGAACCGGCGCGTCACGGCCACTCTCGCGGAGGCGCGCCAAGAGCTTCTCCGGGGTGATGCGCTCGTGCTCTGCGGAGTGGGCAAGCGCCTCGACCATCTCCTCCTCGGCGACCTCGATCCCCTCCTCCTCGGCGACCGCGTCCAGCACCGCTTCGCGTCTCAGGTCGCGGAGAGCGTCGGGTTTGGACTCTTCGATCACACCCTCGCGCGTTTTCCCCTGCGACTGCAGGTAGAGGTCGGGTTTCATGCCGTGGGACGCAAGCTGGCGTTCGACCCGCTCCCAGCGTTCCGCGGCGCGCGCGAGGACCAGCTCGTCCGGCACATCGACGGTGGCCTTTTCCGCGGCCACGTCGATGACCGCCATCCGGAAGTCCTCCTCGATCCGTTTCTCGACGACCTCCGAGAGCCGCTCGCGAATATCGCCGCGCAGCTCCTCCAGGGTGTCGAACTCAGAAGCCTCGGAGGCGAAGGCGTCGTCGAGCTCGGGCAGGACTTTTTCCCGCACCTCCTTGACCTCGACTTTGAAGACCGCGTCCTGGCCCGCCAGCTGCTCGGCCTGGTAGTCGTCCGGGAAGGTGACCTTGACCTCGCGGGTATCACCGGCGCTCGCACCGGTCAGCTGCTCCTCGAAGCCCTCGATCAGCTGACCGCTGCCCAGCTCCAGCAGGTAGTCGCTCGCCTTGCCGCCCTCGAACGCCTGCCCATCGACCAACCCCTCGAAGTCGATCATCAGCACGTCGCCGTTCGCGGCGGCGCGCTCCACCGGCTCGAGCCTGGCGAGGCTGCTCCGGACCCGGTCGATCTCGCGCTCGACGATCTCATCCGGCGCGTCCGGCTCGGCCCGACCCACCTCGAGGCCCTTGTAGTCGCCGAGCTTGGCCTTTGGCCGCACCCCGATCGCGAACTTGAAGGCGAGCGGCTCACCCTCGGCCTCCGGCGTCGAGACGATCTCAACCTCGGGATCGCCAACCGGCGCGATCGCGGATTCGAACAGAGCGCGTTCGTACCATTCGGGCAGCGAATCGCGGATTGCCTCCTCGAGCACGGCGGCGAACCCGACACGCTGAATCACCAGCGAGGGCGGCGCCTTCCCCTTGCGGAAGCCCGGCAGCCGCATTTCGCGCGCCAAGCCGCGGGCGGCGCGCTGGGTGCCACGGTCAACGTCGGCGGCGGGAACCTCGACCTCGACGCTGACGCGCGAGCCGGGCAGCTCTGAGATGGTGGTCTTCATCGGCGCCGGACCCTAGAGGATCGCTTCGCGCTTCATCGCTTGCGTGATTTCACCCCCTTATAGGGGGGTCAACTCAGTAAGCGGTGTTAAACGCGGCTGCGGCGGAAGAGGCCGCGGCGCAGGGCGACGGCGAAGTCGAGCGCGAAAGCCAGCCCCCGGCCGAGGGGGCCGGTCACGAGCCACGCCTTGCCCCTGTTGAAGAAACCACTGCGGGGGCTGCTCGTCGCCGGTGACCTACTCATCGCTCGCGTATTCCAGCAGGGAGGCGTCGACGAGCCACTCGACGGGGGCACGATCGTCGGTGTAGACCTCACCGCCGGGAAGGCGAGGCGCCAGTCCGGCCGCGGCGTCGTGGGCAAGCGGCCGCAGCTCCACCGGCAGGCCCGCGGCCACATCCCGGAGCCGATCGGCTGATGGCAGCGCATCGCTTGCCACCAGCAGCGTGTTGGTCGGCTCGATCGGGAAGCGGAAGACGTGTGGGAAGGCGGCGGCCATCGTCCGGCCCAGCACGCGCTCGAGCTCGCCGCTCTGCTCGGGATGGCCGACGTTGACGATCGCCAAGCCTCCGGGGGCAAGGCGGTCCCGCGTCAGCTCGAAGAACTCGCGGGTTGCCAGATAGAAGGGGATGTAAGGCTGGCGATAGGCGTCGACCATGATCGCGTCATAGCCGCCGTCTGAGCGCTCGAGCCACGGTCGCGCGTCCTCCTCGAACACCCGCATGCGGCGGTTGCGCAGGTCGAAGAAGCGGCGACCGAGCTCGGTCAGCTCGCCGTCGATCTCAACCGCATCGACGGCGGTCCCTGGGAAAAAGTGGCCGAAGGCCCTCGCCACCGTCCCCGCCGCGTTGCCGAGGATCGCGATCCGGGCCGGCGGTTGCGCCCGGGTCGCGAACGGAAGCACTAGGTGCCCGTCCCAGTAGTCGCCGGTCAGGTGGCTTCCGGGCCGGTAGAGCGAGTGGACCGCCTGGCCCTCGTTCAGCTCCAGCACACGGGTCCCGTCGTCCCGTTCGACCACCCGGGCGTACTGATGGGTGGTCTCCGCCTCATACAGGACCCGGCCGGTGTCGGCGGCTTTGATCGTCCCGACAGGGAGTGAGATCACAAGTACAAGGGCCGCCGGAACGACGGCGAAGCGCCAACCCAGCCCGGCAGCGGCGACCAGGGCGAGGGCCAGGGCGAAGACCAGGAAGGTTCTCTGGGTGCCCAACAGAGGGATGAGGAGCAGGGCCGCGATCATCGTGCCGAACAGGGAGCCGGCGGTCGAGATCGCGTAGAGCCTCCCCACCACCTCGCCGGAGTGGCCGACATCCCCGACTGCGAGGCGCACCGCCCACGGCGCGGCGGCACCGAGCAGCGTCACCGGCGCCGCGACCAAGATCAAGACGCCGAACAGGGAGCCGGCGAAGCCGCCGACCGAGACCGTCTCAAAGGCGTCGACAGAGAAGCCGAGGAAGGGGCGCGCGGCAAAGGGGACCGCCGCGATCAGCAGCGCGGCGCCGAGCACCACCAGGCAGAGGCCGCGCATGTGGGGATGACGGTCGGCGAAGCGACCGCCGAACCAGTAGCCGACCGAGAGGGCGACGAGGACCACCCCGATC
>JBBDYO010000028.1:0-35844 GCA_040901495.1 Solirubrobacterales bacterium | reverse complement strand
GACGCGCAGCTCGGCCAGGGCTCGATCTTCGACGTTGGCGAAGGGGGAGTGGGGGGGGACGAGAAAACGTCCCAGGCGCACCACCGGCCTCCGATCTCGGCGGTTGAGTTCGACCGCCGCGAGCTCCTCGCGATGGAGAAGGAGACCCTCGGCACATATCTCTCCTCACATCCGCTTTCCGAAGTGCGCGACGCGCTGCGCTCGCGGGTCGACTGCCCGCTGTCGGAGCTCGCCGGCAAGCCGGACGGGGCGTGGGTGACGGTTGGCGGCATCGTCGCCGAGTGCAAGAAGATCCGCACCAAGAGCGGCAACCAGATGATGTTCGCGACGCTCGACGACATCGAGGGCCAGGTCGAGATGCTGGTCTTCAAGGCAGACGAGGCCGAGAGCGCCTCGGTGATCGCCCCGGATGCGGTCGTCCTGGTCCGGGGGCGAGTCGACCATAAGGAGCGGGGTGAGACCAAGCTCGTCGTCCAGGAGGCGGAGCGCTTCGAGCCCGATGGGGCGGAGATGGCCCGCGCAACCGCGGCGGCCACTGCACCGGTGGAGCCGCTGCGACTGACGATCGACACGGCAAAGCTCGAGGATCCCGACAACTTCCTTGAGGAGCTGAAAGCCCTCTTCGCGCATCACAAAGGCGATGCCGCCGTCCATTTAGCGATTGCCAACGGTGACGGCACGCCAAGCGAGCTGAAGCTCGGCGACGAATTTCGGGTCCGCCCCTCGAGCGTTCGGGCGGAGCTTGGACAGGTGCCGGGCGTCGACACCCTCGCTGCCTAAAGCCCGCCCGAAACCGTCCCTAGACTTTGTCTATGCCAGCAACGCAACTGAAGACTGGCGAGTGCCGTCAGTGCCGCTCCTTCTGCGACAAGATGATCGAGCCGCGCGCCTGCGTCGAGATGCGTTGCCGCTTCCTCTATAGCTTCGTCGATGCGCTGAACGGCACCCAGTACGTGGGGTGCATGCAGGAGGTCTTCCGCGCCAAGGTGGAGCTGAACGCGGTGCTCCAGCCGGGTGGCTTTGGAGGCGTGAAGATGACGGGCGACCCGCTGGCCCACTGCCCGTTCGAGGTCGAGCAGGCCTACGACGACGCCGGCTCGGGCTATGACTGCGTCAACCGGCGATTCTTCGATTGCGCCGACGACGGCCTCAAGGCCTTCGATCTCCGCGATCTCTAAGAACCTGAGCCCGGGCTCAGAGTGCGGGATGTCGCATAAACAGCGACACCATCCTGTGTAATATTTTGGCCATGAGCGATACAGCGGGAGTGGCAGAGGCAGAGGCAGAGCAGCTCGTGGCGGAGGCGACCGGAGGCGGCGAGGCCGAGTCCGAGGGTGGCCCCAAGTTCACACTTGAGCTGAACCAGGACCAGAAGGACATCCGCGATTGGGTCCATGGCTTCGCCGAGGGGGTTGTGCGCCCCGCGGCCGAGGAATGGGACGAGCGCGAGGAGACTCCCTGGCCCGTGATTCAGGAGGCCGCCAAGATCGGCCTCTACGGGTTTGAAGCACTCGGCCAGTTCTGGGCCGACGAGACCGGCCTGACCCTTCCGATCGCCAACGAGGAGCTCTTCTGGGGCGACGCCGGGATCGGCATGGCGATCATGGGCACCTCGCTCGCCGTCGCCGCGATCTTTGGCCAGGGGACTCATGAGCAGATGGCCGAGTGGATCCCGCAATGCTTTGGCGACGCCGAGAACCCCAAAGTCGCCGCCTTCTGCTCCTCTGAGCCCGACGCCGGCTCCGACGTCTCTGCGATCCGCACGACTGCCAAGTACGACGAGGCGACCGACGAGTGGGTCCTCAACGGCCAGAAGGCCTGGGCAACCAACGGCGGCATCGCCGATGTCCATGTGGTGATCGCCACCGTCGACCGCGAGCTGCGTTCGCGCGGCCACGCCGCCTTCGTCATCCCGCCGGGAACCAAAGGCTGCGAGCAGGGCGCCAAGGTCAAGAAGCACGGGCTGCGCGCGTCCCACACCGCCGACGTCCACCTCGACGACTGCCGAATCCCCGGCTCCTGCCTGCTTGGCGGCAAAGAGAAGCTCGACGAACGCCTTGCCCGGGTTCGGGAGGGCAAGAAATCGAAAGGCCAGGCAGCGATGCAGACCTTCGAGGCAAGTCGCCCGACGGTCGGCGCGCAGGCCCTGGGCATCGCCCGCGCCGCCTACGAGTACGCGCTTGGCTACGCCAAAGAGCGCGAACAGTTCGGCCGCGCGATCATCGAGAACCAGGCGATCGCCTTCACCCTCGCCGACATGAAGCTGGAGATCGACGCCGCCCGGCTGCTGGTCTGGCGCGCCGCCTGGATGGGGCGCAACGGCCACAAATTCGAGAACGCCGAGGGCTCGATGTCAAAGCTGAAGGCCGGAGAGGTGGCCGTCTGGTCCACCGAGCGGGCGATCCAGATCCTCGGTGGCAACGGCTACACCCGCGAGTTCCCGGTCGAGCGGATGCACCGCGATGCGAAGATCTACACGATCTTCGAGGGCACCTCGGAGATCCAGCGCCTGGTCATCTCGCGCGCGATCTCCGGCATGCACATCAAATAGCTCGAGCTGCGGCAGTCAGAGGAGCCCGGTCAGCCTCTGGGCGATTTTAGTCGCACGGCCTTCGGCCTTAACCGCCGTCCCTCACGCCTTGCGGCGTTTGAGGCCTTCGCGGCGTAGGCGCTTTGCGAGGGTGACTTCCTTGCGGTCTGAGCCTTCCTTGTTGGGGCCCGGTGTCTCCAGGGTTGCCGGTAGGCCCTCGAAGCGGGGCTCGGAGAGGAAGGCGGCGAGGCCATGCTTGCCCATCTCGCCTTTGCCGACGTTGGCATGGCGGTCGCGGCAGGAGCCAAGCGGGGCGGCGGCGTCGTTGACGTGAACGCATCGCAGCCGCTCGAGCCCGACCTTCTCGTCGGCTTCGTCGAGGACCTCGCCGAGGTGCTCGGCGTCGGTGACGTCATAGCCCTGGACGAAGAGGTGGCAGGAGTCGAGGCACAGTCCCAGTCGCTTGCCACTGCCGGCGAGCTCGATCAGCGAGGCCGTCTCGTCGAAGTCGCGTCCCAGCAGGCCTTTGTACCCGGCGGTCTGCTCGAGCAGCAGCGGGCAGCTCTCGCTGTCCTCCAGCGCGGCGGCGATCACCTTGGCGGCCCGTTTCATCGAGGGGCCGTGCGGCTCGCCTTTCTGAGCGCCAGGGTGCAGGACGACGCCGGCCGCCCCGATCCCGTCGCCGGTCCTCAGGGCGTGGGTCAGTGAGGCGAGGGACTTCTTGCGCAGCTCACCATCTTTGGTCGCGCAGTTGATCAGGTAGACGGCGTGGATCACCACCGCTTCGACCGGTGAGTCCGCCATCGTCTCGCGGAAAGCGGCGAAGTCCTCGGCGCCGTATTTGGTCGGCCGCCACATCCGCGGGCTCTGGTTGAAGATCTGGATCGATTCGCAGCCGAGCTCAGTGCCGCGCTCGATCGCCTTGTCCAGCCCACCGGCTGTGGAAACATGCGCCCCGACCAACATGACTGGTAACAACGACCTCCGTCTCAGATTTGCCCCCTCGCCGACCGGTGCGCTGCACATCGGCGGGGCGAGGACGGCACTCTACAACTGGCTCGCCGCTCGACACGGGGGAGGGGAGCTGGTCCTGCGGATCGAGGACACCGACCGCGAGCGCTCCACCGAGGAGAACGTCGAGCAGATAATCGACGCCATGCGCTGGCTGGAGCTCGATTGGGACGGGGACCCCATCTCGCAAGCTTCTCGCGCGGAGAGCCATGCGGAGGCGCTGCAGAGACTGCTCGACTCCGGCGCCGCATATCGAGACTCCGCCGCCGCGAAGGACGTTGAGGCTTGGAAGGCAGAGCACGGCGCCGATCGCGGCTACCGGGGCACGCCGACCCAGGAGCCCGGCGCGGCGGTGCGGCTGCGCGTTCCCGACGAGGGGGAGACCGTCGTCGAGGACCTGATCCGCGGGCCGGTCAGCTTCCCCAACCGCAGCTATGACGATTTCGTGATCGCCCGCGGCGACGACTCTGTCCTCTACAACTTCGCCGTCGCCGTCGACGACGCCGAAATGGAGATCACCCACGTCGTTCGCGGCGACGATCATCTCTCCAACACCCCCAAGCAGCTGCTGGTGCTGGCCGCGCTCGGGCACCCGCCCCCTCGCTACGCGCACCTGCCGCTCCTGCACGGCCCAGATGGTCGCAAGCTCTCAAAGCGCCACGGCGCCGCCTCGGTGCAGGAGCTGCGCGATGCGGGCTACCTGCCCGCTGCGATCAGGAACTACCTCGCGCTGCTCGGCTGGGGGGCCGACGATGACGCAACGCTGATCCTGACCGAGGAGTTGATCGAGCGCTTCCGGATCGAGGACGTCGGGCGCGCCGCGGCGATCTTCGACGAGAAGAAGCTGCGCTGGATCAACGGGCGCTACATGCGCGAGATGCCTCTCGACGAGTACACGGCGACGGTCGCGCGGCATCTCGACCGCCCGGCCGACGAGCGGTTGCGGGCGGCCTGTGAGATCGCCCAGGAGAAGGCCCAGACACTGGAGGAGGTCTGGCCGCTGATTCGCTTCCTGTTCGAGCCGCCGGTGGAGGACGAGAAGGCCTGGCGAAAGGTGATGAAGGAGGGCACGGAGGATCTCCTCGAAGCAGCTCGCGAGGCGCTGGCCGGTGTTGAGGAGTTTGGCCCCACCGCCGTTGAGGAGGCGCTGACGCCGCTGCCTGACCGCCTGGGTGTCAAACCGGGTCGGCTCTACCAGCCGATCAGAGTCGCAATTACCGGTAGCTCTGTCTCACCCGGCATCTTTGAGTCGCTTGCCGTGCTCGGTCGCGAGCAGTCCCTGGCGCGGATCGATGCCGCGATCGAACGCTTGCAATCCTGAGTAAAAGCACGGACCAGGCACGAACGCCTCGTGTTTACCCGTTATCAGGGGTACAACCCTCAAGAATTAAGGAGTCTTGACTAAACCGAACGTCCTCTTCTGCCGATGCCCAGTGCGGAGACCAACAGTCCATGGCCTCAGCACAGACACAAACCAACGGCAGGGTCAAGCCCCATGCCATTCGCGGCAAAGCCGCAAATGCCACACCGGCCCCCGGCGCGCGGCTTGCCGCCGCGTTTGAGGCGGTCGAGCGCTTCCCCGCCTTGCTCGAGTCCCGAGCGCGAGTCATGCAGGCGGCCACCGCCGACAGCCCGCGCCTCGGCGAGCTGGTCGAGGCGATCGAGTCCGATGTCGCGCTGACGATCGCCGTGCTGCGCCTCGCCAATCGCTCGACCAGCACCGGTGGAGTGGGAACTGTGCCGCAGGCGGTCGAGATCCTGAAGCCCGCTGGTGTGCTGGCGGTCACCGGCACGGCGCCGGTCTACGACTTCTTCGAGTCCAACGGTGGGTGGGAGCTGCGCCCCGAGCACTTCCGCGTTCACGCGCTTGTCACCCAGCGCGCGGCCGAGCAGATTGGACGTGCGGTCGGCTGGGAGGACCGCGATGAGCTTGCGGTGGCGGCGCTCCTGCACGACATTGGCCGTCTTGTGATCTCCAAGCTGCACCCGGGCAGCAGGTCCTACTTCGACGCGGTTGCCAACACCCCCGAGCAGCGGATCAAAACCGAACGCGAACAGCTCGGGATCGACCATGCTCTTGTCGGTGGCGTACTGGCGCGGCGTTGGAACGTCCCCCAGCGGATAGCGGTTGCGATCGAGCGTCACCACTCCGAGGATGCGGATGGCCTGGCGGCGATGATCGCGGCGGCGGACATGATTGGGCACTACGCGCAGGGCGAGGCGATCACGCCGGAGCGGTTGCGCACCGTCGCGAAGCGGTGCGGGCTCAGCCCGGAGGACCTCCGCGACCTTCTCTACGACTTCCCTTACCCGCGCGAAGACATCCGGCGGGTGACCGAGCCGTGCCCCCTCTCGGCGCGCGAGCTGGACGTCTTGAAGTTCCTGGCGGAGGGAATGGTCTACAAGCAGATTGCCGGCGAGATGCAGCTCTCGGTATCGACCATCCGCACCCACCTGCACAACGTCTACGGCAAGATCGGCGCCGTCGATCGCGCCCAGGCAGTGCTCACCGCCCACGACCGCGGCTGGCTTTAGGCCTCGGCCCAAGCCCAGCCCCGGGCTATTCGATCAGGGACTCTCGCAGCGCTATTGCGACGGCGTGGGTGCGGTTCCTCGCCTCCAGCCGGGCGAAGGCGTTCTTCGTGTGGGTCTTCACCGTTTCCTCGCTGAGCCCGAGCTCACGCGCGGCCGCCGTGGTCGAGCCGCCGTTGGCCATCAGCTGAAGGATTTCCCGCTGGCGCTTGGTCAGCTTGCCGCGGCTCCCTTTCGGCGGGACCGCCGGATCGACAAAGCGTTCCTGGGCGAGAGCCGCCTGTGCGGCGCGGCGCAGTTCCTCGGCGCAGGCGGTGCGCGATATGTAGGCGGTGGCGCCGGCCTGCAGCGCGTCTGCCGCGATGTGTCGCTCGGCTCGCTCGCCGTGGGCGACGATGCCGAGCCTCGGCTCGGCTTTGCGCAGGGCCCGAATCGCGTCGGGGCCGCCAAGGGCACCGTCTTCCTCGGCCGAGTACCTGCGCAGGTCGACGATCGCCACATCGAAGCTGCCGATGTCGCGGACCAGTGCGAGGCCCTCCTCCCGGCTCTCGCTCTCGTGGATCTCGAAGCCCTCCTCGAGCGCATTGCGCACTCCTACGCGAACGACCGGATGACCGTCGATCACCAGACAGTTTGGGCGTTCGCTCAGGACAGCTTCCAATCACTCGGGGGGACGGGGCTCCTCCGCAACTTCTGAACCTCGAATTCGATCCTAGCCCAGCCGAGTCCGAATCGTGCGGTAGAAAGTCAATGTGATCTCGGTGACTTCGAAGTCTCGCTACGCCGTCGTGGCGATGGCGGAGCTTGCTCGCTCCGGGGATCGGCCGGTGCCGATCAAGGAGCTGGCGGAGCGGCGCGGGATCCCGGAGCAGTTTCTGGAGCAGCTCTTCTCGACCCTGCGCAGGGGCGGGCTGCTGACCAGCCACCGCGGCATGCGGGGCGGCTACACGCTTTCCCGTCCCCCCGAAGAAATCACCGTGCTCGAGGTGGTCCAGACACTCGACGGCAAGATCGGCCAGGAGGCCGATGAGGCGGGGGGGATATGGGCCGAGGGGGTCACCTCGCTGCGCAAGGTGTTCGGCCAGACCACGATCGCCGAAGTCGCTCGCCGCGAGGCCGAAGAGGCGGGCGCCGGGATGTACTGGATCTGATGAGGATCGGACCGGAAGCGTCGGATGTCGTCGGTGAGACGCCGATGGTGGATCTGCGGCGGCTCAGCGATGGGCTGGGGGGCGGCGTCTGCGCCAAGCTGGAGTACTTCAACCCGGGCGGGTCGGTGAAGGACCGGATCGGGGTGGCGATGATCGATGCCGCCGAGGAGGCAGGGCTGATCGAGCCCGGCAAGTCGGTGATCGTCGAGCCGACCAGCGGCAACACCGGGATCGCCCTGGCGATGGTCTGCGCGGCGCGCGGCTACGAGCTGATCCTGACCTTGCCCGAAGGCATGAGCCGCGAGCGCGCGAAGCTGCTCCGGATCTACGGCGCCGAGGTGCGGGAGACGCCGTCCCTGGGGGGGATGGGCGAGGCGATTGCCCTGGCGGAAGAGATCCGCGAGCAGCGCAAAGCTTTCATGCCGCAGCAGTTCTCCAACCCGGCGAATCCCGAGGTGCATCGCCGCACCACCGCCGAGGAGATCTGGCGCGATACCGACGGCGAGGTGGGCGCGTTCGTCGCCGGCGTCGGCACCGGTGGCACGATTACCGGGGTAGGGGGCATGCTCCGCGAGCGGAGCCCCGACTCGCTGGTCGTCGCGGTCGAGCCGGCGAGCTCGCCGGTCCTCTCCGGCGGAGTGCCGGGTCCCCACAAGATCCAGGGGATCGGCGCAGGGTATGTCCCCGACGTGCTGGATCGCTCGGTGATCGACGAGACGCTCACCGTCACGGACGAGGACGCGCTCGAGACGGCGCGCCTGGTCGTCCGCAAGGAGGGGATCCTCGCCGGCATCTCCGCGGGGGCGAACATCAAGGCCGCACTGGAGGTTGCCGCGCGCCCGGAGATGGCGGGCAAGCGGGTGGTGACGATCGTCTGCGATTCGGGCGAGCGCTACATGTCCCTACCCTTCTTTGCACCGTGAACCGACTTAGGCGCGTCCTGGAAGAGGTCCGCTCCGATGTGGCGGCGGCCCGTGACCGCGACCCGGCGGCCCAGGGGGTCTCCACGTTCGAGATTCTCGCCAGCTGGGCTGGTGTGCAGGCGCTGCTCGCCCACCGGGTGGCTCACGCCCTGCGTGAGGCCGGGGTGCCGCTGGCGCCGCGGGTGATCGCCTATCTGTCGCGAGCGGTGACCGGAGTGGAGATCCACCCGGCCGCGGTGATCGGCGGCGAGTTCTTCATCGACCATGGCTCCGGCGTGGTGATTGGGGAGACCGCAGAGATCGGAGAGAGGGTGACCCTCTACCAGGGAGTCACCCTTGGCGGCACCGGCCTTCAACCCGGCAAGCGCCACCCGACGCTGGGGGACAACGTCACCGTCGGGTCCGGCGCCAAGCTGCTCGGCCCGATTGTGGTCGGCCACGGCGCCAAGATCGGGGCCAACACCGTCGTCATAGAGGACGTTCCACCCAGCTCAACCGTCGTCGGCAACCCTGGGCACCCGGTCAGGGTCGAGGGCAAGCGAGTCGAGGGCCCCGACGCGGACTGGATCCACTTGCCAGACCCGATCGCCGAGGCGATCAAGGCCCTGTCGGAGCGGATCGGCGAGCTCGAGCGGCGGATCGCCGAGCTTGACGGCAATGGGGTGGGGGCCGACGGAGACGCAGGTGAACTCAAGGCGCGCACCGGCCGTTCGTCAGCCGGTGGCTGAAGTAGCCTGCTCCCGTCTCTTCCAGTCATTTCACGAAAGGAACTCAGTGCGCAAGCTTCTTTTGATCGGCAGTTGCCTGGCGATGGCCGCCTTCGGCATCTCTGCCTGCGGCGACAGCGAAAGCGACGAAGAAAAGATTGCCAGTGTGATTGAGGACTCCGCGACTCTCTCCGATCCAGCGGATTGCGAGGCGTTGAACACGATCGCTTTCCTGGAACAGTCCGAGTTCGAGGAAGGAGAGGAAGCGGTCAAATCATGCGAAGAAGATGCCGAGGACACCAGCGGCGATCCCGAGACGGTCACTGTCAGTGAGGTGAAAATCAACGGCTCTAGCGCGACGGCTGAGGCTGCTCTGGTGGGCGGCACTTTCGACGGGCAGACCATCGAAATCGGCGTGGTTGAAGAGGACGGCGACTGGAAGGTCAACCAGTTCGAAAGCTTCGTCGTTTTCGACAGGGAGAAACTGCTCGCGGGTTTTGAGCAGAGCATCGAGGAAGAATCAGAGGGGGGAGAAGAAGACGAAGTGACCTCCTGCATCCTCGACGAATTCGAAGCCGCTTCCGACGAAGAACTGGAAGAAGCCATCCTCTCGCCGGACGCCTTCATCGAATTGGCCGAAGGCTGCATCGAAGCGTAAGCCTGGCGTAGTCACATTCCTGGAGTCACCCGCCGAGCCCCTGGCTATGCTCGGCGGGTGACCTTCCAGGCCGATTTAGAGACACCACCGGACGGTTTTAGCTCCCTGGAGGGGGCGCCGACCGAGGCCGGGGCGGACCGCGCCGAGCGGCTGCTGGCCGGGCTTAACGATCCTCAGCGGGAGGCCGTCCAGCACGACGGCGGGCCTTTGCTGGTGGTGGCGGGTGCGGGGTCCGGCAAGACGCGCGTCCTGACCCATCGCATCGCCTATCTGCTGGCGACCGGCGCGGCGCAGCCGAGGGAGATCCTTGCGATCACCTTCACCAACCGGGCCGCGACTGAGATGCGGGAGCGAGTCGAGGCCCTGGTCGGCGGCTCGGCACGGGCGATGTGGCTGGCGACCTTCCACTCGGCCTGCGCCCGAATGCTGCGCACAGATGCCGAGCGGCTCGGCTATGCGCGCGGCTACACGATCTATGACGAGTCGGACTCGCTGCGGATGGTCAAGCGCTGCGCAAGCGAGCTCGAAGTCGACCCCAAGCTCTATCCCCCGCAGGCGATCCGTTCCCGCGTCTCCGGCGCCAAAAACCAGCTGATCGACGCGGCGGCTTTCGCCGAAGCTCAGAGCGGCCCATTCGACGAGGTGGTCGCCGCGGTCTACGAGCTCTACGAAAAGCGGATGCTCGAGGCGAACGCGATGGACTTCGACGACCTGCTCGTCTGCACGGTGCGAGTGATGGAGCAGTTCGAGGACGTCCGCAGGCGCTGGAGCGAGGCCTTCCGCCACGTGCTGGTCGACGAGTACCAGGACACGAACCACGCCCAGTACAGGCTCCTGCAGTTGCTCGCCGGAGAGCACGGCGACCTGATGGTGGTTGGGGACGAGGACCAGTCGATCTACAGCTTCCGGCACGCCGACATCCGCAACATCCTCGACTTCGAGCGCGACTTCCCCGAAGCGGAGGTTGTGAAGCTCGAGCAGAACTACCGCTCGACGCAGACGATCCTCTCCGCCGCCAACTCGGTGGTCGAACGCAACCGCGAGCGGCGGCCGAAGAAGCTCTGGACCGAAATAGAGGGCGGAGCGCCGGTGATGCTCTCCGAACTGGCCGACGAGCACGAGGAGGCGCGCTGGGTTGCGGGGGAGATCGAGCGCCTCGGCTCCGAGGAGGACGTGCGGCGCGAGGATGTCGCCGTCTTCTACCGGACCAACGCGATGAGCCGGGTGCTCGAGGACACCCTGGTCCGGTTCGAGCTGCCCTACCAGGTGATCGGCGGCACCAAGTTCTACGAGCGCGCCGAGATCAAGGACGCGATGGCCTACCTCAGCCTGATCACCAACCCCGCCGACCAGGTCTCCTTTGGGCGGGTGGTCAACTCACCGCGCCGGGGGATCGGGAAAACGAGCCAGGGAAGGCTTGCGTCCCATGCCAATACGACGGGGTCGACGATCTGGGATGTCGCCGGCGAAGCGGAGAAGGTGCCGGGGCTGGGCGCCGCGGCGATCAAGGCCGTCTCGCGCTTCCACGAGACGATGGAGGGGCTGCGGGCGCGTGCCGACGACGCCCCTGTCGCCGAGCTTTTGGAGGCGACGCTGCGCGAGACGGGCTTCGTGGAAGCGCTCGAGGCCGAGCGAACCATTGAGGCTGAAGGCCGCATCGAGAACCTCGAGGAGCTGGTCGGCGTGGCCGCGGAGTTCGACACCAACCGCCAGCTCGAGGAGGTGGACGACGAGGTGCCCGCACTCGAGGAATTCCTCCAACAGATCTCCCTCTATACCCAGCAGGACGATATTCGGGAGGAGCCCGCGATCACGCTGATGACCCTCCACAACGCCAAGGGGCTCGAGTACGACACGGTCTTCATCGTCGGCTGCGAGGACGGGGCGTTCCCGCACATGCGCGCGCTGGAAGAGGGAAACGAAGAGGAGGAGCGGCGGCTCTGTTACGTCGGCATGACCCGGGCCCGGCAGCGCCTCTACATGACCTGGGCCCAGCAGCGGCGCTTGTTCGGCCGCACCGAACGCAACTTCCCGACCCGCTTCGCCGATGAGCTGCCGGACGAGTTGACCGAGCGGCATAAGACCGCGTCCGGCCGTGGAATCGGCTGGGGGGCGGCGAGCGAGCAGCAGGAAGCGAGCCAGCCGGTCGATCCCGGGCCAACCCTGGAACTGCGCACCGGCGACGATGTCGTTCACGCCAGCTTCGGCGACGGCGTCGTCACTTCGGTCGAGGCCGGTGGGGTTGTGGTCGTGCGCTTCGCGGGCGACGCTTCGGAGCGCAAGCTGATGGCCGACTACGCACCGATCAAGAAGAGGTAGCGACTTGGCGGCGCGGATCATCGACGGCAAAGCGGTCGCCGCCGCCGTGCGGGAGCGGGTCGCGGGCGAGGTTGGAGACTTCAAGCAGGAGGCCGGCCGCGCGCCGGCCCTGGCCACGGTTTTGGTCGGCGAGGACCCGGCCTCTCAGATCTACATCCGCAACAAGCACAAGGCCTGCGCCGAGGTAGGGATGGACTCCGTCCACCACGACCTCTCCGGCGATGCGACCGAGGATCAGGTCCTCGAGTTGGTCAGGCAACTCGGTGAGGACGACGGCGTCGACGGGATCCTCGTGCAGCTGCCGCTTCCCAAGGGGATCGACTCGACGCGGGTGATCACGGCTATCGACCCGATCAAGGACGTGGACGGCTTGACCCCGGCAAACGCCGGGCTGCTCGCCCACGGCACTCCGGGACTGGTGCCGTGCACGCCGGCGGGGGTAATGGAGCTGCTCCGTCAGGAGGGGGTCGAGCTGGAGGGCGCCGAGGCGGTCGTGGTGGGCCGCTCAAAGCTGGTCGGCGTGCCGGTCGCGCGCCTGCTGCTGGCGGCGAACGCCACGGTGACCACCTGCCACTCGCGGACCCGGGACCTGGCGGGCGTCTGCAGCCGTGCGGACGTCCTGGTTGCGGCCGTCGGTGTGCCGCGACTGCTCGGTGCTGACGCGATCAAGCCTGGTGCGGTGGTCATCGACGTCGGCATGAACCGGGCCGAGGACGGCCTCTGCGGTGACGTCGATTTCGATGCCGCCTCGGAGGTCGCCGCGGCGATCACCCCAGTGCCCGGCGGCGTCGGCCCGATGACGATCGCGATGTTGCTTGTAAACACCCTGGCCGCCGCCCGAGCCCGGGTGTAGGGTCAGGCAAGTCCCAAATGCCCCACGGAGGAGACCAGCATGAATGACCGCCTCAGTCCGGGTGAGCAGGTTGCCGGCATCGCCGGCACCGCGCTGATCCTGATCATGTTCCTGTTTGCGTGGTTCGGATTGCCCGATGTCGACGCGCTCGGTCAGGAGCCCAACGGATTTGACGCCTTCGATGCCTTCGGGGACTGGGTGAACATCATTCTCGTTTTCGCTGCATTCGCCGGAATCTCACTTGCCCTCTTCGGCAGCCATATGGCGCGGGTGCCGATCTCGCTGAGCGTGGTCACCACGGTGCTCGGTGGCCTCTCTGCGGTGATCATCTTCGTCTACGTCATCAGCCCTCCGGGCATCCCCACTTTTGGAGGGCCAAGCTCCGACGTTGATCTCAGTCGAGAGTTCGGGGTCTGGTTGGGCCTGCTCGCGGCGATCGGCGTGGCAGTCGGTGGGTACCTGACCATGCAGGAGGAGGGCATCTCCTTCGCTGACGCGGCTGACAACCTCTCCGGCGGGTCGAGCGGTGGCGGCCCGGGCAGTGGCGCGCAGGCCCCACCGCCACCACCCCCGGCCCAGCCGCAGGCCCCACCACCGCCACCACCCCAACCACAGGCTCCTCCGCCACCCCCTCAGCCTCCGGCTGGATCGCCGCCACCTCCGCCTCCCCCGCCCACCCCAGGGGTCTAAGCGCCTCTACGCCGCCGGGGTCTGTTCGGCGATCCCGGCGGCGATTCGCTTCGCCAGCGCGATCACGGTCATCATCGGGTTGACGCCCACCGAGGTGGGGAAGAGGGAAGCGTCAGCAACGTAGAGGCCCTCGGTGCCGTTGACAGAGCCGTCAGGTGCACAGGCCCCCTCACCAGGGTCTGACGAGAGCCGTGCGGTGCCCATCGGGTGGAAGGCCTCGAGGCGGAGGTCGGCCGGCCGGAACGAGGTCGCCTCGAACTGGGCCAGCTCGGCCCGGCGCATGACCGGGACGCCCGCGATGTTCGGATAGACCTCGGTTGCCCCCGCCGCGAAGTGGACCTCGGCCGCCCGGGCGATCCCGAAGACGAGGCGCCGGGCGTCCTCGCGGGTCAGGCTGTAGGACGCGCGCAGCGACCCGTCGAGGCCGATCCCGACCCTGCCGGCGGACTCGTCGGAGAGGTGAACGCCGATCGAGCCGATCCGGTCGAACCCCAGCATCGCTTCCTGGTGCTCGTGTCCCATGCCGAGCAGCCAGGCGCCGCCGAACGGCAGCGGCGTGAAGGTCGCCTCGAGCAGGATCTGGTCGGCCTCCCACTCGTCGATGTAATAGCTCTGCATCACCCCTTCCCAGCCCCGCACCTCCTGCGGATAGCGGGCGCCGACCCAGCAGGCGGGATGGATGTGAAGGTTGCGG
Organism: Solirubrobacterales bacterium; assembly: GCA_040901495.1. Taxonomy (GTDB): domain Bacteria; phylum Actinomycetota; class Thermoleophilia; order Solirubrobacterales; family 70-9; genus VRUE01. The sequence goes on along the minus strand of JBBDYO010000028.1, from coordinate 21,776 downwards.
CCAACCTGCTTTCCCCCGAGCTTCGACCGCAGCAGCAGCTCTGGGGTCCCCAGCGCCCCGCCGGCGACGATCGTCGCGTGCTTGGCGCGAACCGTGTACGGGCGCCGCTTGCCATTGTCGCCGCGCGCCGTGCCGGCGACGCAGCGCACGCCGACCGCGCGACCGTCCTCGGTCAGGATCCGGCGCGCTTCAACCCCGCTCCTGACCCGTGCCCCGGCGGCGACGGCGCGGGGCAGGTAACTGACGTGCATGCCGCGCTTGGCGTCGATCTCACAGCCGAAGGGGCAGGAGCTACACTGCACGCAGCTGCCGGCGTTGCGTGAGATCGGCCCTCCACTTGCGCCGACCGCCTCCGCGCCTTCCATCGCGAGCTGGCCGTTTCGCCCCATTCGCTCCGGGTCGAGCGGCATGACATGCAGGAACTCCTCCGCCTCGGCGAAGTCGGGGGCCAGGTCGCTCATCCAAGGGATCCCGTAGCGGTCGCGCCAGTGGTCGAGGACCGGGTCGGGGGCTCGGAAGCAGGTACCGGAGTTGATCACCGTCGTCCCGCCGACGGCCCGGCCCACCGGCACCGGGATCGACGGGCGTCCCTCGGCGACCGTCAACCCGCCGTCGCGGTAGAGGCTGGCGATCGCCTCGAGCGGGTCGCCTGGGTAGCTGTCGCGGTCGTAGTGGCCGCCTGCCTCGAGGACGATCACGTCGAGCCCGGCTTCGGCGAGCGTTGCCGCCGCAGCGGCTCCGCCGGCGCCCGAGCCGATGATCACCACGTCGCACTCCTCGACGTCGCCGATCGCCGCGGTGCTGCCCAGGTCGCCGGCCGGCTCGGGCAACGAGCCATCGGCCAGCCGGCAGGTGGTCTCGAGGCCGAGCCGCTCCTCGACCCTGGGGTCGATCGCGTACCCGATCGTCCCGAAAGTCTTCGCCATCAGCACCAGCTCGTGGTGGAGCGGGAAGCGCGAGTGCTCCATCCGCCGCAGGAAGCCTTCGCGGGCTTTGGGATCGAGACGGCTGAAGCGCCATGGGAACGGCAGCCACTCGAAGGCCCGCAGGCCGAGCCTGATCCGGCGCAGCATGCGGGGCGAGAGCGAGGTGAGAAACGCGGCGACCGGCCCGGAGACGTCAATATCGCGCTCCGCTGCGGGGAGCCCGTCGTGCGCAGGCGCCATCGCCTCGCAGATTGCGCTCAGCGTGCGCTGCTCGGTGGCGGAGAGCCCCGGCGCGCGCTGTCAGCCAGGCTCGTAGGTGCGTTCGACTCTGCCGATCAGCGACCAGAGCCAGAGCGCGGCGACCGCCAGGAAGCCGTCGACCAGGAAGTTGAGCAGGTAGATGAAGACGTCCTGATCGAAGAGGTAGAAGCCGAGTGAGCCAAGCGAGGAGGCGGTCTTTCCCGCCGCGAGGACCAGCAGCAGCGCGCGGTAGCGGACCACGTCGGCCTGAGCGACCAGGCAGATGCCGGTGATCACCACCATGTAGGCGAACCCGAGGGCGAGCCACAGTTGCTCCTCGCCGTGAGGAGCGCGGGTGAAGTCGCCGATCGAGTCGCCGAGGTCGGAGATCGTGTCGAGCACGCCGTTGGGGAGGGCGATGAAGAGGAGCCCGACGACCGCGAAGCTGACGGCCAGCAGCCGCAGGTTGAGGACGACGAACTGCTCTGCCTTCTCCCCATGCATCGTGCCGAGACAATAACTGGCTGCCTGGCCAGCCGTTGGCGGGCGGGTCCTGTCGCGGGGAAAGGGATCCTCGTCCTCGCAAGCTGCGGGCGAGGACCCCAGTCCCCGCGCCACCCGCCCGAGCCACCGGATGCCAGACACCTAGAATCCCGGCCGTGATTGACCGGAAGCAGGTCCTGCATGTCGCGAAGTTGTCTCGCTTGCGGCTCGACGAGGCCGAAGTGGACAAGATGGCCGGGGAGCTGTCGGGGATCCTCGAGCACGTCGATCGGATCGCCGAGCTCGACCTCGATGACGTCGAGCCGACCTCGCATGTGGTCGCGCTGGAGAACGTGCTGCGGCCGGACGAGCCCCGCCCGAGTTGGCCAAGGGACGTAGTCCTGGAGCAGGCGCCGGACCCGGTCGACGGCGCCTTCAGGGTCCCCTCGCCGCAGGCCGAGGCCTGATGCTCGAGCTGACCGTCGCCGAGGCGGCGAAGAAGATCGCGGGCGGGGAAATCGGCGCGGATGAGTACTTCGAGGCCTGGCGGGAGGCGGCGGCCGCCGACGAGCTGAACGCGTACCTGTGGCAGGCCGAGAGCGACCCCGGTGGGGGCGATGGGCCGCTCGCCGGCATCCCGGTCGCGGTCAAGGACATCTTTTGCACCGAGGGCGTCCCGACCACGGCGGCCTCGCGCATCCTCGAGGGGTACCGGCCCCCCTACACGGCGACCGCGGTGCGCCGCCTCAGTGAGGCCGGGGCGCGGGTGCTCGGCAAGACCAACATGGACGAGTTCGCGATGGGCTCCTCGAACGAGAACTCGGGGTACGGACCGGTGCTCAACCCCTGGGACCGAAGCCGGGTTCCCGGTGGCTCCTCCGGTGGCTCTGCCGCCGTTGTCGCGGGCGGGCTGGCTCCCTGGGCGATAGGCACCGACACCGGCGGCTCGATCCGCCAGCCAGCCTCGCTCTGCGGGATCGTCGGCATGAAGCCCACCTATGGGGCGATCTCCCGCTACGGGATGATCGCCTTCGCCTCCTCGCTCGACCAGTGCGGGCCGCTGACCCGCGACGTCACCGATGCGGCATTGCTGCTCGGCGCGATGGAGGGACGCGACCCCTGCGACTCGACCTCGGTCGGGATCGAGGGCGGGGTGGAGGCGCCCAGCCGCGAGGACCTGACGGGGGTGCGCTTCGCGGTGCCGACTGAGCTCACCCACGACTCGATCGAACCTGGCGTGCGCACGGTGTTCGAAGAGACCCTGAAGACGATCGAGCGGCTCGGGGGAGAGATCGCCGAAGTGCCGCTGCCGCACGCTGAGCACGGGATCTCCGCCTACTACGTGATCGCACCGGCCGAGGCGTCCTCGAACCTCGCCCGCTACGACGGCGTTCGCTACGGCAAGCGGGCGGAGGGCGCGGCGGACCTGATCGAGATGTATGAGTCGACCCGCGCCGAGGGCTTCGGCGACGAGGTGAAGCGGCGCATCATGCTCGGCACCTACGCGCTCTCCTCCGGCTACTACGAGGCCTACTACGGGCAAGCGCAGAAGGTCAGAACGAAGATCGCCGAGGACTACGCGGCGGCCTTCGACAGCTTCGACTTCGTCGTCACACCAACCTCGCCCTCGGTCGCCTTCGGCCTCGGCGAGAAGACCGACGATCCGTTGGCGATGTACATGAACGACTTCTTCACAGTGCCGATGCCCCTGGCCGGTATCCCGGCAATCTCGATCCCGGCCGGTTTGGCCGAGCCCGAGGGTGGTGGGCCGCGGCTTCCGGTCGGCTTCCAGATCGCGGCGCCCGCCTTCGCCGAGCAGCGGCTGCTCGAGGCGGCCTACGCGCTGGAGCAGGAGCTCGGCTTCGACGCAAAGCCAGGGGGCGACGGTGGCTGAGCTCGAGGCGGTGATCGGGCTCGAGATCCACGTCCAGCTCTCGACCCGGACGAAGATGTTCTGCGGCTGCGAGCTCTCCTTCGGCGACGAGCCGAACGTCCACACCTGTCCTGTCTGCCTTGCCCACCCCGGGGTCCTGCCGGTGCCCAACGAGGAGGCGATCCGCTACGCGCTGAAGATCGGGCTGGCGCTGGAGTGCGAGATCGCGCCACGCTCGATCTTCCACCGCAAGAACTACTTCTATCCCGATAATCCGAAGGCCTACCAAATCAGCCAGTACGACATCCCGCTTGCCGTCGACGGCCGTCTTGGCGACGTGCGGATCCACCGGGCCCACCTCGAGGAGGACGCGGCGAAGACGATCCACGTCGGGGATTCGGGGCGCATCCACGGCTCGGCAGCCTCGTTGGTCGACTTCAACCGTGGCGGGACACCGTTGGTCGAGGTCGTCACCGAGCCCGACCTCCGTTCGGCTGCCGAGGCGGCAGCGTGGGCCCGCTTGCTGCGGGAGACGGTCCGCCAGCTCGACGTCTCCGACGTGAACATGGAGGAGGGCAGCCTGCGGGTCGACGCCAACGTCTCGGTGCGGCCGGCCGGCAGCGAGGAGCTGGGGACGAAGACCGAGCTGAAGAACATGAACAGCTTCCGCTTCCTCGAACGGGGGATCGAAGCGGAGCTGGCGCGCCAGCGTGGGCTGATCGAGGCGGGGGGGACGGTGGAGCAGGAGACGCTGCACTTCGACCCAAGCGACGGGACGCTCACCTCGCTGCGCTCCAAGGAGGAGGCGCACGACTACCGCTACTTCCCCGAGCCCGACCTGATGCCGCTGGCGCCGACCGAGGAGATGCTGCGCGAGGCGCGCGAGTCCCTGCCCGAGCTACCGGAGGCGCGGATGCAGCGCTACCGCGAGGCGATGGGCCTGCCGGCGGAGACGGCGACCCTGCTGGCCAGCGATCCAGGCACGGCCGCCTACTTCGAGGGCGCCGCGGAAGCCGCCGAGGGAGTCGAGGCCCGCACGGTCGCCAACTGGGTGACCGGTGAGCTCGCCGCGGCGCTGCGCCAGGGCGGCGGCGACGGGGGGGCGGCTGAGTCGAAGGTCGAGCCCGAGGCCCTGGCCACGCTTGTCGTCATGGTCAACGAGAAGAAGATCTCCCACGGCAGCGGCAAGACAGTCTTAGAGGCACTGGTCGCCGAGGGGGGTGACCCGGCGTTGATTGTCGAGCGAGAGGGACTAGCTCAGATCTCCGACAGCGGTGAGCTCGAGGCGATCGTCGCCGCGGCGGTCGAGGCCAACCCCGAGGCAGCCGAGCAGATTCGCAGCGGCAACCAAAAGGCCATTGGCGCCATCGTCGGAGCAGTAATGAAGGAGACCAAAGGCCGCGCCGACGGCTCCGAGGTAACCCGCCTGATCAGGCAGCAGCTGGGTCTGTAGCCGCGAGTCCGCGAAATCCTCTCTCCGAGAACGGTTTTCGCGGCCTCGACCTCGTGGCAGTCGACACTTTGTGACAGGTTGTTACAAAGTGCTACCTTGGCGGTATGGCTTGGATTGTCGTGGTCGTCGGTGGTGGCTTCGGGGGTGCGATGGCGGCTCGGGAGCTGGAGCGGATCATGCCGCGGCAGTCGGCCCGGCTGGTCCTCGTCAACGACGTCAACTTCATGCTCTACACGCCGTTCCTGCCCGAGGCGGCGGCGGGGACGTTGGAGCCGCGCCACGTGGTCACGCCGCTGCGGGAAATCCTCAAGCGCACCTACCTACGACTGGGAGCCGTCGTCTCACACGACCCCGGCGCCCGCACGGTTGAGCTGCGCACCCGTGAGGGTGAGAGCGAGCAGCTTGCCTACGACCAGCTTCTGCTCGCGGTCGGCTCGGTCTCACGCGTGTTGCCGGTCCCCGGGCTCTCCGAGCACGCGATCGGCTTCAAAAGCCTGGCCGACGCGATCTGGCTGCGCAACCACGTCGTCGAGTCACTGGAGGCGGCGAACGCGGCCGAAGACCCGGCCCGCCGCGACGAACTGCTCACCTTCGTCTTCGTCGGCGGCGGCTACGCCGGCCTCGAGGCGCTCGCGGAGCTTCAGGACTTTGCCGCGGACGCGATCGAGAGCTACCCGCGCGCTCGCCTGCACGGGATGCGCTGGGTGCTGGTCGAGGCGGCCGACCGTGTCCTGCCGGAGATCGACGCCGGCCTAGCCGAGTATGCGCTGCGTGAGCTGCGCGGCCGCGGGATCGACATCCGCCTCGGCACGACGCTGGAGGAGGTGAGCGCGGATTCCGCCCGCCTCTCGACCGGCGAGACCCTGCCGACCCGCACCGTGGTCTGGACCGCGGGAGTCGCTCCCCATCCGAGCCTGCGGCAGCTGTCGGTCCCGCTCGACAAGCGTGGCCGGGTTCCGGTCGACGATCACCTGCGAGTTCAGGGGATGGACGGTGTTTGGGCGATTGGCGACTGCGCCGCCGCGCCCGATCCGAATGGCGGCGATTGCCCGCCGACCGCTCAGCACGCGGTGCGCCAGGGCCCGATCGCGGCTCGCAACATCGCCGCTGAGCTCGGCGTGGGGACGTCGCAGCGATTCGACTACAAGGGCAGCGCCGCGTTCGTCAACCTCGGCCGCTACAAGGCCGTCGGCCGGATCGGGGGGCGGACCTTCCGCGGCTTCCCTGCCTGGTGGCTAGCGCGGACCTACCACATGAGCCAGATCCCGGGCGGCGCTCGCAAGGCGCGCGCCGTGATCGATTGGACGGCCAGCCTCCCGTTTCGGCGCGATCTCTCAGAGCTCGGCTCGATCGGGCATCCGAGGCCGCTGGAGGAGACAATGGAGCCATGGCATACCTCGTCATCGCCTTCTCCTTCGGCCTCGCCACCGGAATAATCGGCCGCGGCAAGGGCAGCTCGTTCTGGCTTTGGCTGCTGATCGGCACGATGCTCCCGATGCTGGGGTTGATCGCGGTGATCTTCTACCGCTCCGAGAAGGACGAACCGGAACGCCAGTGCCCCAGTTGCCACAAGGCGGTCAAGCTCTACGTCCAGGTCTGCCCCCGCTGTGGCACCGACCTCTACCTGCCAGACCCAGCCGAAGTGAGACATCCCGGGGTTAGGTAGCCGCTCCCGAGGGCGGAGGAGACGCCGCCTTTATCTGAGCCAGGTGCGGACTATGGCGTTGGCGAAGCCGAGGCCGTAGCGGACGACTGCCGGCTTCTTCGAGTGGCCGTGGAGGCGCTGGGCCACAGTCACCGGGACCTCTCTGGCCGGGATGTCGCGCTTGATCGCCTCGATCATGAACTCGGAGGTGTGGAACTGCTCCTGGCGCAGGACGAGCTGGGGCAGGACGGTGGCGCGGACGGCGCGGTAGCCGTTGGAGCAGTCGGTGACGTGGGTTCGGGTGATGAAGGAGACGAGACGGTTGAAGAAGACGATGCCGAGCTCGCGGGAGAACTGGTTGCGGTCGGCCTCGCCGAGGATGCGCGAACCGTGGGCGACGTCGACTTCGCCGTCGAGCACCGGTTTGACGAGGCGCTCCATCTCGGAAGGAAGGTGCTGCCCGTCGGCGTCAAGGGTGACGACGATCTTTGCCCCCGACTCGACCATCAGCCGGTAGCCGGTGCGCAGGGCCGCGCCGCCACCGCGGTTGATCACGTGGCGGGCGACGAGCGCGCCGTGCTTGGCGGCGACCTCGGCGGTCCCGTCGCGGGAGCCATCGTCGACAACCAGCACCGCCGTCCCGACGCCGCAGACCTCCGCCGGCATCAGGTTCAGCACGTGGCCAATGCTCTCGGCCTCGTTGTAGGCGGGGACGAGGATCGCGATCTTGTCCTTGAAGCGCTCGGGCAGGCCTGCTTGGCGGAACTCCTCCCAGGCGAGCCCCTCGATCACCGCGGAGAGCTGCCGCGAGTTGCGTCCCGCCTGGGACAGGGCGCGCAGGGCGAGGAGGAAGAGGATGAAGATCGAGAAGACGGCAAGCCCGAGGATGCGCCCACCGTTGCCCTTCTCAAACGAGAAGGTCGAGAGGACGGCGTCGGTGATTTCGGTTCCGCAGACGAGGGCCAGCCCGAGGCCGGCGAGCAGCAGGATCAGCACGTCGACGTTGCGCAGCGTGCGGCGGCGCAGGATCGCGAAGGCGATCACCCCCACGGCGAAGACGAGCCCCGCCGCGCGGAGCGCGGTCAGCTCTGGGGGGAAGATGCTTGCCTCGAAGGCCATGGGCGGTTGGAGGATAGGGCCGCGGCGCCCCAGGCCAGGGCTGTGCCGGCTAACGGAAAGACAAGTGTCATCAGGATCTCGTTGCGGCGTGGGGCCGCCAGCGAGAGCGCGCCGACGCCTGTGACGAGCACGATCGGCGTGGCCATCGCCACCAGCTCCCACCAACGGCGACGTGCGGCGAGCACTCCCATGCCGACGATTCCCAGTAGCACGAGCAGGACCTGGAGGACGCGGCCGAGGGTGCTGCTCATCGCTTCCCCGATCCCGGCGCTCCACATCCGCCAGACCTTGCGGACGGTCATTGCCCCGTAGCCGACCGGGTCTTCGCCAAAGTACTTGGAGAAGTTCTGCTTGCCGATCTTGCCGAGCGCTTCGTCCCGCTCCAGGTCGGGGTAGCGCTCGGCCACCCGGTCGAACAGTGGGGTCGGGTTGACGCGATCCAAGGCCTCGGAGCCCGGCTCGAGGCTCCGGCCCTGGTAGCGCTTCACCAGCTGAGCCTTGACCCGTTCGTACTCGCCGTCGGCGGGAAGGAAGGTGCCGACGTAGAGCGCCTTGCCGCCGCCGGTCGAGAGCGTGGTGCGGTCGAGGACTATCTGGTTGCGGATCGCCCAGGGGGCGACGGCCACCAGGAGGGCCCCGAGCAGCAGGCTGCCACCGGTAAGTCCCGGCCGCCAGCCGCTCTCCTGCCAGAGCTTGATCGCGGTGAGGGCGGCGAACGCCAGGCCGACGAAGAGGTACTCGGGCCGGATCAGCGCAGTCAGGCCAAAGAGGAACCCCGGCAGGAGCCACGCCCTCAGGTGCTTCTGGTCGCTTGCCCACAAGAAGGCGAGGACTGCCGCCGGCAGGGTGAAGATCGCCGGCGGCTCGCTGAACAGGGCGCCGGTCGAGTGGATGAAGGATGGGTAGATAGCGACCCCGAACGCGGCGAGCAGCCCTGCCGGCCGGCAGTTGATCCGTTTGCCGAGCAGGTAGACGATGAGGATCGCCGCCAGCCCGGCGAGCAGCTCGACGATCCGCGCCGTCCCTTCCCTGGCGCCGCCGGTCGCGTAGAAGGAGCCCGCGTAGAGCAGCGGCGCGCCGGGGGACCAGTCGCTCGCGTCCTCGAACCCCGGCCCTCCATAGCTGCCTTCCTCATACAGGGACTTCGAGAGCGCGAAGTAGGCGCGGGCGTCGTCCCCCGGTGTGCCCAGCGGCTCCACCACGCGGTAGGCGCGCAGCCCGAAGCCGAGCACGAGGATCGCCGCCAGCAGGATCAGGGTGGTCCGCCCGTGGCGCTCAGGAAGCGAGCGCGCCCAGTTCTTCAGCGACGCCATCGCGCCAGGCTATCCCCGCACGCTGTCGCTCCCACGCCGGCAAGCGCGGCAAGGACGGGGAGCACGACCAGCTCGCGGCGCGGAGAGGCGATCAGAATCGCCCCGATCGCGGTCACGTAGAGCAGGACAAGGCCGATGGCCAGAGCTTCAAAGCGGCGTCGCACGATGAGGATGACCAAGCCTGCGAGCGCGAAGACGAGGATGGCGATCTGTAGCGCGCGCCACGGCAGGCGCTGCATCGAAGCTCGCGGGGCATCGGCCCATGTGCCGAACGCCTTGCTCGCGAGCAATCCCGCGAACTCGACCGGATGGTCGGTGATGTCGCTCTCTAGGTTCTGCCGTCCGAGCCGCCCCAGCGCTTCGTCCGTGCCCAGCTCTGGGTAGCGCTCCGCCGCGACCCTGGCCAGCACTCGCTCGAGGATGAGGCGATCCGGGTTGTTCACCGGGCCACCGGCCTCGAAGCGGTCTCGCAGTGCGGGGCGGCGATCGAGGAGGAGTTCGCGCAGCTGGGGGCCGTTGCCGTCGGCGTCTAGGTAGGTGCCGATGAAGAGCACCTTGCCGCCGCCGGTCGAGATCGGCACGAACCGGTCGAGGACGATCGCGTTGCGCACGGTCCAGGGGGCGATCACAAGCAGGGTGGCCAGCACACAGACGGCGGCGGCCGGGAGCGCCGGGCGAAATGCCCGGCAGCGCGCTTCCCAGAGCAGCCAGGCAATCGGCAGCAGAAGCGAGACTGTGAGGTACTCGGGCCGGACAAGCGCCAACGCCCCGAACAGGGCGCCGGTTCCCGCCCACGGCCAGAGCGACGCCGGCCTGTCGGTGGCCTTGAAGAAGGCGACGAGCGCCGCGCAGAGCAGGAACGCCGCCAGCGGCTCGGTGAGCAGGAGCCCCTGGTACTCGAGCAGCGCCGGGTAGATCGCGATCGCCCCGGCCCCAATGAGCCCCGCGACGGGCCCCACCAGGCGCTTGCCCAGCAAGTAGGTGAGGGGGATCGCACCGGCGCCGAGCAGGGCGAGGAGAATGCGGACGAGAGTGAGATGGACACCGCCCGTTAGCTCATAGGCCCCCGCGGCGAAGAGCGGCAGGCCAGGGGAGTAGGCGCTCGAGGGCTGGACCTCGCGCTGCGCCCCCAGCGGCCTCGCATCGAAGGACCCGTTGGCATAGAGGTTCGCCGCGATCTGCTCGTAGGCCCGCGAGTCCGGCGGCTGGTCCGATGGTGCGTCGACGGCGAACCCGATCCGCAGCCCGAGGCCAATCACGAGCAGCAACCCGAGCACGACCAGAGCCACGGGCCCGCCGTTTCGCCTCGCCAGCTGGTCGAACTTCTTCCGCACCGCAGCGGTGAAAGAGGGTGATTCCACGCCCCGATGCTATGCGCGGCGGTGGCGGTTCTTGCGCTACCCTGCCGCGACTTATGCGCGTTCTCATTCTCGGGGGCGACGGCTACCTGGGCTGGCCGACGGCTCTGAGGTTCTCGGCCCGCGGTCACGAGGTTGCGGTCGTCGACAACTTCTCCCGCCGCCGCTGGCACACCGAACAGGCAACCGACTCGCTGACCCCGATCCGGGATCTGGACGAGCGGATCGCCGCTTGGCGCGAGGTCTCAGGCAACGAGATCCGCAGCTACATCGGCGCGATCGAGGACGGCGACTTCCTCGACCAGGTGGTCGCTGAGACGCACCCCGAGGCGGTCGTGCACTACGGCCAGCAGGCCTCCGCGCCCTACTCGATGGCCTCTCGGGAGAAGGCGGTCGAGACCCAGTACGCGAACGTAATCGGCAACCTCAACCTGCTCTTCTCGATCCGCGACCACGTCCCCGACTGTCACCTGGTCAAGCTCGGGACGATGGGGGAGTACGGCCAGCCCGACATCGACATCGAGGAGGGCTACATCGAGATCGAGCACAAGGGGCGCAAGGACACCCTGCCGTTCCCGAAGCTGCCCGGCTCGCTCTACCACTGCTCCAAGGTCCACGACTCGACCAACATCCACTTCGCCTGCCGCACCTGGGGCCTGCGCGCCACCGACTTAAACCAGGGCGTCGTCTACGGCATCGAGACCGAGGAGACGGCGCAGGACGAGAGGCTGATCACCCGCTTCGACTACGACGAGATCTTCGGCACGGTCCTCAACCGTTTCTGCCTGCAGGCGGTGATCGGCCACCCGCTGACCGTCTATGGCGCCGGCACGCAGACGCGTGGCTTCCTCAACATCCGCGACACGCTCGCCTGTGTCGAACTGGCGATGACGAACCCGGCCGAGCGCGGCGAGTTCCGCGTCTACAACCAGTTCACCGAGCAGTTCTCGGTGCTGGAGCTGGCCGAGCTGGTCAAGCACGCCGGCGAGCACCTCGACTACTCGGTCGAGATTCAGCACTGCGAGAACCCGCGAGTGGAGAAGGAGGATCACTACTACAACGCCGTTCACACCAAGCTCCTCGACCTCGGCCTCGAGCCGACGCTGCTCGGCGAGGAGCTGGTCGAGTCGATGATCCATACGATCGAGCGACACAAGAGTCGAGTGATTGAGAGCTCGATCGATCCGCGCACGCGGTGGAACCCCGCCAAATCCCCTGCTGGCCAGGCATAGGCCCGCTGGTAGCATCGCTGGTCCGATGAGAGCCGCGGACGCACTGATGGAAAGCCTCAAGGCCGAGGGTGTCGAGCACATCTTCGGCATCCCCGGTGGGGCGAACCTGCCGACCTACGACGCGCTGGTCGATGCTGGGTTCCGCCATATCCAGGTGCGCCACGAGCAGTGCGGCGGCCACGCCGCCGAGGGATACGCCAAGGCCTCGGGCAAAGTCGGCGTCGCCTTTGCGACCTCCGGCCCCGGCGCGACGAACCTGGTCACGGCGATCGCCGACGCGATGATGGACTCGGTGCCGACTGTCTTCGTCACCGGCCAGGTGCGGACCGAGCTGATCGGAACAGACGGCTTCCAGGAGGCCGACATCCTTGGGGCGACGCTGCCCTTCGTCAAGCACTCCTTCCAGGTCACCGACCCCCGCCAGATACCCGAGTACGTGCACGAGGCCTTCCACGTCGCCTCGACCGGGCGACCGGGGCCGGTCCTGCTCGACATCCCGCAGGACCTCTCGCGCGCCGACATCGACTACGAGCCGCGCACCGAGCCGGTCGAACTGCCGGGCTACAAACCCTCTTCGGCGGGCAACATCAAACAGGTGCGGATCGCGGCGAAAGCGCTCGCCAACGCGAAGCGGCCGATCCTCTACACCGGCGGCGGGGTGGTCAATGCCAACGCCTCTGAGGAGCTGCGTGAGTTCGCCACCGCCGATCGCTTCCCGGTCACTTCGACCCTGATGGGCCTCGGCTCCTTCCCGGCCTCGCACGAGCAGTGGCTCGGGATGCTGGGGATGCACGGCACCGTCACCGCGAACTGGGCGATGGACAAGGCCGACCTGATCGTCGCGATTGGCGCCCGCTTCGACGACCGGATCACCGGCAAACTCGAAGAGTTCGCCCCACACGCGAAAATCATCCACCTCGACATCGACCCGGCGGAGATCTCCAAGAACGTCGGTGCGCACATCCCGATCGTGGGCGACGCGAAGTTGGTGCTGCCGGAGTTGACGCGCGAGTACCGCGCGCTGCAGACCGACTCCTCGCGCCTCGACGCCTGGTGGAAGCAGCTTAACTCCTGGCAGGAGGAGCACCCGCTGAGCTATGAGTCGGGCCAGGGCGGCGAGATCAAGCCGCAGTTCATGATCGAAGCGATGCACCGGGCGACCGGGGGCAACGCGATCGTCACCTCCGACGTCGGCCAGCACCAGATGTGGGCAGCCCAGTACTACGGCTTCGAGGACCCCCGGCGCTGGATCAACTCCGGCGGCCTGGGGACGATGGGCTTCGGCTTGCCGGCCGCGGTCGGCGCCAAGGTCGCCTGTCCCGACGAGCATGTGGTTTGCCTTGCCGGTGACGGCAGCCTGATCATGACCTGCCAGGAGCTGGCGACCTGCGTGACCGAAGAGATCCCCGTCAAGGTCTTCCTGATGAACAACGGCTACATGGGCATGGTCCGCCAGTGGCAGGAGCTGTTCTGGGACCGCCGCTACAGCGCGGTCGAGATGGGCCCGAGCCCCGACTGGGTGAAGCTGGCCGAGGCCTTCGGTGCGACCGGCATCCGCTGCGAGAGCGCGGACGACCTGGAGGCGACGATGGCCAAGGCGCTGGAGACCGACGGGCCGGTGCTGCTCGATGTGCGCGTCACCCAGGAGGAGAACTGCTACCCGATGATCCCGCCGGGACAGGCCGCGCGCGACATGGTCGAGGACCCGAAGGCGGTGCGCTGATGGAGGCCGGGACCCCACAGCTGGTCAAACTCGAGGACCTGCACGTGCCCGGACAGCTGAGCGGGCGCAAGCACATCCTCTCGATCCTGGTCGAGAACAAACCGGGTGTCCTGGCGCGGATCGCGGGGCTCTTCTCGCGGCGCGGCTTCAACATCGACACGCTGGCGGTCGGGCCAACCGACGACCCCAGCATCTCGAGGATCACCCTGACCCTGGACGGCGCGGTCCACCCGATCGACCAGGTCACTAAGCAGCTTCACAAGCTGGTCAACGTGCTGAAGATCCGCGACATGGAGCCGGAAGAGACGGTCGCTCGTGAGATGGCGATGTTCAAAGTCTCCGCGGCTGTTGAGAACCGTGCCGAGATCATCCAGTTCGCCGAGATCTTCCGAGCGAAAATCGTCGACGTCGCCCGCCGCACGATGACGATCGAGGTGACCGGATCCGCCGACAAGATCGAGGCCTTCGAGCGGATGATCCGCCCGCACGGCCTGATCGAAATGGTCAGGACGGGCGAGATTGCCATCGCTCGCGGCAGCGACTGAGCCCCTTCCAGCCCGTCTGCGCGACGGGGTCGATAAGGCCGCGAGGCGCGGGCGTCGCACCTTGGTCAGCGTCACGGTGCCGGTCGAGGGAGTCGATCCCTGTGCCGTCGTCTTCGCTTCTCGCCTCGCCTCGGATCGCTGGTTCTGCTGGGAGCAGCCCGACCGCGGCTTCGCCCTGGCGGCGCTCGGCACCGCCCACGAGGCCACCGCACGCGGCGAGAGGCGCTTCGACGAGATCGCCCGCGAGTGCCTCGGCCTGCAAGCGGACGCGGTAACGAGCGAGCCACCCGGCCTGCCGGCGGGCGGCGGGGCGGTCTGGACGGGCGGCTTCGCCTTCGACCCCGAAGGGGCAGGCTCGTCGACCTGGTCCTCCTTCGCGCCGGCTTCGATGGCCCTGCCCGAGATCTCGATCTGCCGGGCGGGGGGAGAGGTGTTCCTCACCGCCAACGTCGTCGTCAGGCCTGGGGAGGACGCCGCCGGGCCGGCCGACGCGATTGCGGCCAGGCTCGCCGGCTTGCGCTCCGATCCGCTGCCGATGCTCGACCCCCATCTCACCGATCGCCCGGAGATTCGCAGCGTTCATCCCCCCGGTGACTTCGAACGAGCGGTTGCCGGGGCAGCCGAGCGGATCGACTCCGGTGAGATGAGCAAGGTCGTGCTCGCCCGCGAGGTCCTCGTCACCGCCGGCTCGGCGCACGAGCCGGCGCCGGTCTTCGGCGCCCTCCGGGAGCAGTTCCCGTCCTGCTTCTGCTTTTGCTGCGGCACCGCGGAGGGGGCGTTTCTCGGAGCCAGCCCGGAGCTGCTGATCCGCCGCAACGGCGCCAGCGTCTCGACCGTCGCATTGGCCGGCTCAACCCGGCGCAGCTCCGACCCGGCGGTGGACGATCACCTCGGCGAGCAGCTGCTGCACAGCGACAAGAACCGGCGCGAGCAGCGGATCGTCACCGATCGCATCGTTCGCACCCTGCGGCCACACGCGGTCTGGGTCGAGTCCGCGCCCGACCCCGAGGTGATCAAGGTCGCCAACATCCAGCACCTGGCGACGCCGGTGATCGCCCAGCTGGCGGAACCCCGCTCGGCGATCGAGCTGGCCGGGCTGATGCACCCGACCCCGGCGGTGGGAGGGGAGCCCTGGCCCGGCGCCAGGGAGGCGATCCTCGAGCTGGAGAAGATGGACCGGGGCTGGTACGCCGCCCCGGTCGGCTGGATGGACGCGACCGAAGACGGCGAGTTCTGCGTCGCCCTGCGCAGTGCCCTGCTGCGTGACCGCGAGGCCCACCTCTACGCCGGCGTCGGACTCGTCGCCGGATCCGACCCCGCCGCCGAGCTGGACGAGACCGAGATCAAGCTCGAGGCGTTGCTGCCACTACTTGCCGAGTGAGGCTCGCGTTGACGGGCGGCTCTCCCGACCCTACGATGATCTGCATGGGGAGAGCACAGAGGTGGCGCGCCACCGTTGGAGTCCTTGCTGTGTTTGTCGCTGCGGGCTTTTTACTGGCGGTACCGTTGTCAGCCTCGGCCGCGGTCGGGGTTGAGAGCTCCAGTGGCTCGGTGATCGTCACCCTCGACGCTGAGGCCTCCTCCATCGTCGTCGATCCGAATCCGGGCGGAGCAGGCATCCGCCTCAACGAGCAGTCGCCAAATGGCCCGCTGTTCTCCACGTCGACTTGCCTGATTCCCCTCAACAACACCAGGACGATGATCTGTGTGGGCAGCTTCCAGGATCTGCACTTGCAGGACAACGGCCAGGCCGGCCCGCGCGACACGATCGACGCGTCGATGTCGCCCATCCCGCTTATTACAGGCGGGGCCGGCGGCTCGCTCCTCTCACCGGTCACGATCACGGGGTCGGCCTTCAACGATTCGCTGCACGGCTCGAATGAGTCCGACCAGATGTCGGGTGGCAATGGCAACGACGAACTCTCCGGCCTCGGTGGCAGTGACACGATCGACGCCCTCGACGGGGTCGCCGACACAGTCGATTGCGGGCCGGATCTCGACAGCGCGAAAGTCGATCCCATCGACACCACGGTCAATTGCGAGTATCCGCTCGTCGTCGTCGACGGCGATCAGGACGGGGTGACCACCGAAGAAGACTGCGACGACAAAGACCCGGCAATTAAACCCGGGGCTACCGACATTCCCGGCAACGGTGTCGACGAGGACTGCAGCGGAGCAGACGCTGTAGCCGACGCTGACGGCGACGGCCACCTTGCGACCGAAGACTGCGACGACAAAGATGCAACTGTCTACCCCGGGGCGCCCGAGAAAGTGGGCGACGGCACGGACCAAGACTGCAGCGGGTCCGACACTCGCTTCCCAGACACCGACGCGGATGGGATCGCCGAACCGGAAGACTGCGACGACAAAGACGCCAAAATCAGGCCAGGAGCGCTTGAGATCGTCGGCAACAAGGTCGACGAGAATTGCGACAAGGTCGTGGCGCCATTCCCGCCAATCGGCTCGAGCGTCGTCTCGTCGTTCCTGCTCAGCGGGGATAAGACTCGAGTGACAGACCTGGCGGTGACGGACATCCCCCAGGGAAGCTCGGTGCACCTCGCCTGCAAGGCCCCCAAGAAGGCCAAGACCGGCTGTGCTTTCTCGTCGAAGTCATTCAGCTTCGCCGCCGGGCCACGCCAGTCGGTGTCGCTCGAGGGGAGCTTCAAGAAGCGCAAGCTCAAGGTGGGAACCGTGATCACCGTGACGGTCACCGCTCCGAGCATGATCGGCAGGCAGGTCCAATTTAAGACCCGCAAAGGCAAGCAGCCGACCATCACGTCGTCGACCTGCGCTCCGCCCGAAGGCAAAACGGGCATGTTCTGCGGCGACACCGACCACTTCTAGGCCGGGCGGCGCTAGGTGGCGATCACCTCGCTGACGGCGGCGGCCAGTCGGCGGTGTTGCTCAACATTGGCCTGACGGTCGACTGGGACCTCGGTTAAGCCAGTTCCGGCACCTAGCGCCTCGGGCAGGCTTTTCAGGGAGTCAACGCGGTGGTAGTCGAGCCCGAAGAGGTCGGCCGCTTTGGCGACGTCGACGCCGCGCGGGGTGCCGAGCAAGGCCTCGAAGGTGTCGTTGTCGAGCGCTGACTCCTGCGGCAGGAAGTGGAAGATTCCGCCACCGTTGTTGTTGATGACGACGATGCGCACCGGGGTCTCGACTTCGCGCAGCGCGGCGAGGGCGCCGATGTCATGCAGGAGGCCGAGGTCACCGGTGATGACCGTTGTCGGCCTACCGGTCGCGTGCGCGGCGCCGATGCCAGCGGATATAAGACCGTCGATTCCGTTGGCGCCGCGGTTGCAGAGGAAGATCGCGTCGGTCTCAGCGGTAGGCAGGAATGCCTCCTGATCGCGGATCGGCATGCTCGAGGCGGTGTAGACGAGGTCCCCCTCTCGATGAGCTTGGCCCAGCGCAAAGTGCAGGGCCGGCTCGCTGACTTCGCCTCCCGCCAGGGCCGCGGCGATTGCCTCGCCGGCGGCCCGCTCCGCATCGATCCAGGCCTCGGGCGCCCTTCTCGGTTCCTTCTCCAATCGTGCCGCCCAGCCGGCCGCCAGCTCGGCGGGGTCGGCACGCAGGATCGCCGCCGCCCGCCGGGTCGGCTCGTTCCAGCCACCGTAGGGATCGATTGCGATTTCGCTCGCGCCGCTCTCCGCCAGCCAGGCGCGCAGCGGCTTGCTGGTCGGCATCGCGCCGAAGCGCAGGACGAAGTCGGGGGCAACCGACCTGGCGAAGTGCTCGTCGCGCAGCAACAGGTCGTAGGTGGCGACCACATGAGAGCGATCGTGGGGCCCGCAGCGCAGCTGCGAGGTGGGCTCGGCGAGGATCGGGAATCCGGAGACCCGAGCCAGGTGGGCAAGCGGCTCGCGCAGTTCGGGATCGAGCTGGCGGCCGGCGACGATTACTCCTGAGATCGCGTCGCCGATGTGCCCGGCCATCTCGTCGAGAAGGAAGGCCGAAGGCTCGAGGTCGATTTTCGTCACCGCCATCAGCGGCCGGCTGTCGCGGCCCTCGACCGCCAGCGGGTCGGTCGCGGTCACCGCCCCCTCGACCGCCACCGGCGCGAGCGGCTCGCGCCAGGCGAGGTTGAGGTGCACAGGTCCCGGCCGCGGCTCGCCTGTCGCGGTGGTAAACGCCCGGCACGCGGTCGAGCGGTAGTGCAGCAGGCCGTCGTCGTCGGCGTCGTCGTGGGTCCCCACCTCGCAGAACCAGCGCACCGAGGAGCCGTAGAGCTTCAGCTGGTCGATCGTCTGGCCGGCGCCGATCCCGCGCAGCTCGGGTGGGCGGTCGGCGGTCAACGCGATCAGGGGGATCCCCGACTCGTCGGCCTCGCAGATCGCGGGATGGAAGTTCGCCGCCGCGGTGCCCGACGTGCAGAGGATTGCCACGGGGGCCTGGCTCGCCTGGGCGGCACCTAGGGCGAAGAAGCCCGCGGAGCGCTCGTCGAGGATTACCGTCACCTCGATCTGCGGCTCGCGCCAGAGCGCTACGGCGAGCGGGGTCGAACGCGACCCGGGGCTGACGACGGCGTGGCGAAGCCCGCAGCGGGCCAGCTCCTCGACGAAGGCGGAGGCCAGGGCGGTGTTGGAGTTCGTCGGGTCCACGGTCGTCGGGGCGACTTTGTTACCCATATGGGATACAAACTCGACCCGCAGGCTAGAGGCGGTGCGCCTGAAGCGCGTCCTCGTCAATCTCCACGCCGAGCCCCGGCCCCTGCGGTGGGTGCAGAAGGTCTCCGTGCAGCTCACACCCGACGGTGGCGACGGTGGAGGAGAAGAGGCGCTGGGTGGCGAGCCCGTGGGCTAGCTCCGATCCTCCACTTGATACCTCGCCCAGGGTCTGTGCGACCTGCGCCGCCGCGGCGATGCCGACCGGGCCGTCGAGCGCGCTCGTCAGGTAGGAGGGGATGACCTCGGCGATCTCGATCGCCTGCTCCGGCCCGCCAACCTTCGACAGCTTCAATCCGGCCAGCCCGCAGGCACCCATCGCGACCGCCTGCTCGGCATCGGCGCGGCTCTCGACGCTCTCGTCGGCGGCGATCGGAATCGAGGTCGTCGAGGCCAGCTCGGCCGCTTCGTCGAGGGTCGCGACCGGCTGCTCGACCAGCTCGATGTCGAAGGGCTCCAGCGCCGCCAGCATTTGCCTTGCGGTCTCCAGGCTCCATACCCCGTTCGCATCGACGCGGATGCGCGGCTCTGGGCCTACCGCGTCGCGAACGGCGATGACTTGGCCGACATCGTCCCCGGCGCCGAGCTTCAGCTTGAAGGTGGAGAAGCCGTCCTCGGCCCAGCGCAGGGCGTCGGCGGCCACCGCGGCCGGCTCACCCGCGACGAGGGTGGCGTTGCAGCGAACTGGCTGGGCCGGGCCGGGGGAGGCGCCGCCGTGCTCGGCGCTGGCCTTCTTGCCCCGCAGGTCGAGCAGCGCGGTCAGCGCCGCGCAACGTGCCGGGGGGGAGAGGGTCACAGCCGTGCTGCGTAGCGTCGCCTCGTCGAGCGAGTCCAATTTCCCGAGCGCCTCCAGCTCCTCGACCACCTGGCTCAGCGCCGCCCCCCCGCGCAGCGAGAGGGGCACCGCCTCGCCCAGTCCCGTCATTCCCTCCTCGGATCGCAAGCGCAGCAGCACCATCTCGCGCTGCTCCAGCCGCCCCCGGGCCGTCACGTATGGCTCGCGAAAGGGAAGCGCGTAGGGAACGACCTCGACTGAGGCGATGCGCATACCGACAGCTTCTCAGCTTGCGAGCAGCAGGCCCAGCGAAACGAGCAGGCTGAAGGCGCCGAGCAGGGCGCCGGTGGCAGCCAGCGCCGCGTTCAGCCCTGGGCCGTCGGTGCGGCTCGACAGCGCGCGCAGCGGGCCGATCGCCATCGGCAGGGAGATGAGGCCGATCAGCGGCAGCAGGCTCGTGTCGGCGGCGATCAGGGTGATTGGCAAGGTCACGTAGGCGCCGAGCACGAATAGCCGATACAGCGTGATCGCGTTGCGCCTGCCCATCCGAACCGCCAGCGTCATCTTCCCGGCCCGCCGGTCGGTCTCCAGGTCGCGGACGTTGTTGACGACGAGGATCGCGGTGGCGAGGAAGCCGACCGAGATCGAGAGCCCAAGCGGCAGCGCGTCGAGCTGCTCGACCTGCACGTAGTAGGAGCCGTTGACGGCGACCAGCCCGAAGAAGAGGAAGACGAAGACCTCGCCCAGGCCCGCGTAGCCGTAGGGACGGGGGCCGCCGGTGTAGAGGACTCCCGCGGCGATCGAGACCGCCCCGATCACGAGGATCACGATGCCGGCGACCGCGGCGAGGTAGAGGCCGCAGCCGACCGCGATCGCGAACGCGACCCAGGTGGCGACGAGCACCCGCTGCGGGGTCACCAGCCCAGCGGAGGTGACCCGCACCGGCCCAAGCCGGTCGGCGGTGTCGGCTCCCCGCTTCGCGTCGGAGTAGTCATTCGCCAGGTTGGTGCCGATCTGGATGAAGATCGAGCCGGCGAGGGCGGCGATGAAAGCCCCAACCCGCGGCAGCTCCCCGGCCCCTTCCATCCCGGCCGCCGTGCCGACCAGGACCGGCGCGATCGCCGCGGGCAGCGTCCGCACCCGAGCAGCCATCAGCCAGATCCTCATGGTCGGCGCGGGAACTTCGAGAAGTCGGGCTGGCGCTTCTCCTTGAACGCCTCGCGGCCCTCGCGAGCCTCCTCGCTGCCGTAGAAGAGCAGGTTGGTGTCGTGGGCCAGCTGCTGGATCCCGGCGTAGCCGTCCTCGTGCGCGTGGAAGCTGGACTTGACCAGGCGCAGGGCGAAGGGCGAGAGCGCGAGCATGTCGCGGCACCAGGCGACCGTCTCCCGCTCGAGGTCGTCCAGGGGGACGACCTCGTTGACGAGCCCCATCTGCAGCGCCTCCTCGGCGTCGTACTGGCGGCACAGCAGCCAGAACTCCTTCGCCTTCTTGGTCCCGACGAGGTCGCGCAGCAAGGAGGCCCCAAAGCCGCCGTCCCAGGACCCGACCCGGGGTCCCGTCTGCCCGAAGACGGCGTTGTCGGCCGCGATCGTCAGGTCACAGCAGACGTGGAGGATGTGGCCGCCGCCGATCGCGTAGCCGGCGACCATCGCCACCACCGGCTTCGGCAGCCGCCGCATCTGGACCTGCAGGTCGGTGACGTGGAAGCGGCCCAGCGAGGCGCCCTCCGCAACGTAGCCGGTGTCGCCGCGGACGCTCTGATCGCCGCCTGAGCAGAACGCCTTCTGCCCCTCGCCGGTGAGGATGATCACGCCGACCTCGGTGTCCTCGCGGGCCAGCTCAAGCGCGGCGGAGACCTCGATCAGCGTCTGCGGCCGGAAGGCGTTGTGAACCTCGGGCCGGTCGATCGTGATCTTTGCGATCCCGTCCCCCTTCTCATAGCGGATGTCGCTGTACTCGGCGGCTGTCTGCCACTCGATCGGGGCGTAGAGCTGCTCCTCGGGCGGGGCTTCCTTGTGGCGTTGAGGCATGATGGGCACGATATCCCTCTGATGAAGCTCGATGACTGGCTCGCCCAGAGATCGCAGAGCTGCCCGGACCGGACCGCCCTGATCGCGGACGGCACCGAGGTCAGCTACGCCGAGCTTGAGGCCGAGGCAACCTGGGTGGCACGGCGACTCGCCGCGCACGGTGTGCGGCGCGGCTCGACCGCGGCGTTGACGATGCACCCGCGCCGCGAGCAGGTGGTGCTGATCCACGCCCTGATGAAGGTCGGCGCGGTCCTGCTGCCGCTCGGCCCGCGGTTGACGGAGGAGGAGCGAGCCGCCGTGCTCGTCGGCGAGGAGCCGGCGGTCGATCTCGATGATCCGGGGGAGCTGACCCAGACCGAGGCCGACCTGCCGCTGCTCGGCGAGCACGACATGGACG
>JBBDYO010000027.1:0-5859 GCA_040901495.1 Solirubrobacterales bacterium | reverse complement strand
TGGGTCTCGAACATCAGGTTGAACTGGCGCGGCTCGGAGAGCTCGCCGCCGCACTGGGGGCAGCGCAGCTCCGCCTGCGCGTCGCCGCCCTCGGCTTCGATCGCCTCGCGCAGGTGGTCCTCGCGCCAGCGTTTCTTGCACTTGCCGAGGCACTGGACGAGCGGGTCGGTGAAGCCCTCGAGGTGGCCTGAGGCCTCCCAGACGCGGGGGTGCTGGAGGATCGCCGAGTCGAGCGCGACGATGTCGTCGCGCTCCTGGAGCATCGCCCGCCACCACTCGGCTTTGACGTTGTTCTTGAGCAGGACTCCGTAGTGGCCGTAGTCGTAGGTCGAGCCGAGGCCGCCGTAGATCTCCGAGGAGGGGAAGACGAAGCCGCGCCGCTTGCAAAGAGCGACGATCTCGTCCATCGAGACCTCTTCGTTGCGGGCGTTCGGCTTGGCGCTGGTCATGGCGGAACCGTATCGGCTGCGATAATCGCCCACCGCCATGCCTATCTACGAGTACAAGTGCACCAACGGACACCTCTTCGACGTGATCCAGAAGATGGTCGACGATCCCCTCACGGAGTGCCAGGAGTGCGGCGCTCCGGCCGAGCGCGTTCTGCACCCGGTCGCCGTCCACTTCAAGGGCTCCGGCTTTTACAACACCGACTACGGCAAGAAGAAGGGCGGCGGTGTCAACGGCTCCTCGTCGGAAGGATCCGGCGAGTCGAAGACCTCAGACTCGTCCTCATCCGAGTCGAAGTCCACGGACTCCAAGTCATCCGAGTCCAAGTCGAGCGACTCGAAGACCAAGGCAGCGACCGGCGACTGAGCCTAGGGGCGCCGGACCTTGAGCTTCCGGCTCAGGGTCGCGGGTTCGCGCCCGGAGGCGGTGCCGGTTACCGCGAGGGAGATCGGTACGGGCTTCGTCGCGGCGTCGATGCCCGTCCGGGAAATCGGGGTCAGGACGACCCTCACGACCTTGAACTTTCCGGCGGCGACCTTCGCGGAGCCCTGCCCCACCTTCAGGGCCCTGGCCCGCCTGGCGACCTTGAGGCCGAGCCTCCTGGCGACGGCGGCGCTCACCGTGGCTTTCACGGAGCAGGTTCCGGCGACGTCGAGCTTGCAGCGCAGCTTGATCGCCCTGGCCTTCTGGATCTTCTTCCAGGGCTGCTTGACGACCTTGGCGGTGAGGGCGACCTTGCTCCCCTGACCCTGACCGCCGCCTTTTTCGCCCGGGCGGGGAGTCACGGAGATCGTGCGGGTCTGGCTGGTCGAGTTGCCGACCGCGTCCGTCGCGGTCACCGTGACGGTCCTGGCGCCGGCGGCGGCATAGGTGTGGCTGACCGCGCCGCCCGTCGCGCTCGCCCCGTCGCCAAAGTCCCAGGAAATGGTGGTTGCGGTCCAGGTGTCGGTCGCTGAGGCCGACATCGGCGCGCCCGCCCCGGCTTCGACGCTGGAAGGCGTGACAATCGCCGAGAGCACCGGCGGGGTCACGTCGTTGACCCTGACAGCGATGTGGGTCGAGAGGGAGTCTGGCGAGGACCATGTGACTACTCCATCTCCGTCGACGTCCATGGCGATCTGGGGTGGCAGGAAACCCGGGTGGGCGAGATTCGAGATCGGGACGCCTGGGCCTGCGAGCGCGGTGCCCGCGGGTCGGCTCACCGCCGTCACGGTCCCGCCAATTTCCCAGGCAATCAGCGCATCGCCCGCTGGGTCCATCACGACAGTGGGTTGCGTAGAGCTGTTGCCGCCACTTTCGACAAGGGTGGTCGGAGGCGACCAGGGGCCGTTGATGAAGCCCGTCGTTGCCGCTTGCACCCCGAAGACCCCCGGCGGGTTTTTGTAGGCACGCCAGACCGCCACAGCCCTTCCCTGTGCGTCGAGCGCCACCTGCGGCGCCTCGACGGCGTAAACGCCGTCGGAGGCTTGATGCAGAGCTGCGTCTTCACCCCAGACGCCAAAGTCGCTACCGCTTCCCCAGGCATTTCGCAGCACCGCCAGCCCCGAGACGAGCTGTGGCCAAACCGCGATCCGGCCTCCCGAATTCATTGTCACCTGCGGCCCGCCCGATCCCGTCACGGCCACTGGGGTCGTCAAGGTGATCGGCGTCGTGAGGACTTTGAGCCCCCCGTTCCATGGCCCACTCCCCTGGCGGCTCTGCGTCTCCACCGTTACGACGGGATCGGGGGCGCGGTCGCGCATCCAGACCGCCAGTGCCCGGCCGGTAGGGCTGATCGCAACATCCGGTTCCAGCGCGACATCGCCAACAGGGCTTACCTGCAAGGGAGCGGCGTCCCAGCTTCCGGCGACGGGTTTGTAGGAGGACTGCACGGTGCTCGATTCGGCGGCCCAGACGGCGACCGCGTTACCGGCGTCGTCGAGGGCGACCCGCGGCTCTTTGCCCGAGCCTGACCCGGGGATTTCAATCGAGGTGCCCCAGGTTCCGTTTGCGGTGCGAGAGGCGGCGCGCATTGCCGTTGCCCCGGTTTTGCAGTCGGCGACCACTACGGCCGCGCCGGCGGGGTTTACTTCCAGCACTGGGTCGTGACAGTCGTTTGCCGCCGCGATGCGCTCGGCCGGGGGTTTCCACGAGCCGCCGACGGGACGTTCCGCAACGAAGATGGCTTGATTGGGCGAAGAGCCGCTCACCCAGGCCACAGTGACGTTGCCGACTCCGTCGATGTCGATCTGGGGTTCGCGTGCTTGCAAGCCTTCGGTTGAGATCCCGACGGGTTCGATCCAAGCCGCCCGCGCATCGCTGACAGCGAAGCCGGCGAGGGCGCAGAGGATGCCGAGGGTGACCGGTATCGGTCGAATTCCTGCACCCAAGCTCCCCAGCTTCACCCATCCAGGATAGACCCGAGTCGCCTGAGCGCAGCGCGTCAGCCGTTGAGGAGCTGCTTGACGGCCCGGCGGCGCTCGGACTCGGGCACTTCGATGCTGCCGCCCGGCCCGTCCAAAGAGCAGCCGGAGTTTTCGCCTTTGCAGAGGACGTCGGCCTCGCTGTCCCCGCCGATCGCCGCGGCGAGGATCAGCTGCGGCATCGTCAGGAGCCCCATGTCGCTGACGAACGCCTTCGGCGCGTTCCAGCCGATAATCGGCCCCTTGACGAAGTTGTAGGGGATGCGCAGAGGGTCGGTCAGCCGGCCCTTGATGCCGCTGATCACCTCTTGCTGGGCCCGTGCCCGGTCGAAGTCGTCGTAGCCGAGCGTGGCGGCACTGGGGGTCGGCCCCGGGCATTCGCTCGGCTTGCGGATCCGCGAGTAGATCAACGCCTTTTCGCCGTCCAGGGTGTTCTCGCCCTTGCCGAGCCGCAGAGTGAAGCCGCCCTGCCCGCCCCCGGCGCCACCCGAGATGTCAGCGCAGATCTTCTTCGGGACGTCGACGACGACGCCGCCGACGGCGTCGATCAAGTCTTCGAAGCCAGTGAAGTTGACGATCGCGACGTGGTCGACCTCGATGTCGAGGAAGTCCTCCACCGCTTCGATCTGCGCCGCTGCCCCGCCGAAGGCGAAGGCCGCGTTGATCTTTTCCGGGCTCTGCCCCGGGATCTCGGCGTAGACGTCGCGCGGAATCGAGAGTTTGCGGAAGGCGCCGCCTCCGGCGCGGATCAGCATCAGCGTGTCGGCGCGGAATTCGCCCACCGAGCAATCGTCGTGCGGGGCATCGCCGCTGGCTTGCTGGTCGAAGCACTCCTCCGAAGGGACCCCCACCGGCTCTTTGGTGTCGGGAGGACGCGCGTCGGTGCCCATCACCAGGATCGTCTGTGCCTGGGGGAGGAGCAGAGGGTTGCCGTGCAGTGCTGACTTGGCGTCGCCCGACAGCTTGAAGGCCTGCATCTGGGCGGAGATCGCGAAGGCAAGGAAGCTGAGGAGCACCCATCCGAGCGCGGCCAAGGCGACCCATTTCAGGACGCGCTTGAGGACGGGTCGGGTTCCCCTCGGTTGGTCCTCCCGCGGGGGCCGATCGCGGCGCCTCGGCAGCTTGGGCATTCGCGAGCCACCCTTGCGGAGGCTCGAAAGGTCGGGTTTCCAGAGCCCTCGAAAGAAGCCTCGCCGGGATCGGTAGACCTTGTACTCGGGCGGCCCGGAGGGCAGCTGCTCATCGTTGTCAGGCATGAAAGGGTTAGGAATCATGCCGATGCCCGCGGTCGCCTGCCTCCAGGGATGAATTCGCCCGAAGCGATAGGCGTCGACCTGGGCGGGACCAAGATGCTTCTCGGCGTCCTCGATCCGGGCTCCAAGGTCGTCTGGGAGAGTCGTGAGCGCTCGACCGGGCAGAGCGAGGAGGAGCTGGTCGGGCTGCTGGTGCGCGAGGTCGAAGAGGCGCGCGCGGAGCACGATGGGGTGGAGGTGGTCGGGCTGGGGATCCCCGCCACGGTCAACCATGAGAAGGGGCTCGCGGTCTCGGCCGTCAACCTGCCGATCGAGAACCTGCCGATCCGCGATCTCGCGGTCGAGCGGATCGGCCTACCGGTCTTCGTCGACAACGACGCCAACGTCGCCGCGCTCGCCGAGCACCTCTATGGGGCGGCGCGGGGGACGCAGAACGCGGTGATGCTGACGATTGGCACCGGGATCGGCGGCGGTCTCATCCTTGGGGGAGAGATCTACCGCGGCACCACCGGCGCCGGCGCCGAGCTGGGCCACACGGTGATCGAAGTCGACGGTCCCCTTTGCCAGGGCAACTGCCCGAGTCGCGGCTGCATCGAGGCGTTTGCGTCGGGGACGGCGATTGGGCGGGAAGGGCGGGCAGCCGCCGAGCGCGAGCCCGACTCCGCATTGGGCAAGGCGCTTGCCGACGGCGGTGAGATCGACGGGAGGGTCGTCACCCAAGCGGCGCTCGCGGGCGATGCGACGGCGATTGGGGTCTTCGACCTGGTCGGGGCGCGGCTCGGCGTCGCGCTGGCCAACTTCGCCAATATCTTTGAGCCGGAGGTGATCGTGATCGGCGGTGGAGTGATCGCCG
Source organism: Solirubrobacterales bacterium (assembly GCA_040901495.1). Classification (GTDB taxonomy): domain Bacteria; phylum Actinomycetota; class Thermoleophilia; order Solirubrobacterales; family 70-9; genus VRUE01. The sequence continues at coordinate 904 of JBBDYO010000027.1, read as the reverse complement.
CCGGCGATCTGCTGCTCGGGCCCGCACGCCGGGAGCTGGCGGCAAGGGCCCTGCCGCCGATGAACCGCACGTCGGTCGTCGCCGCCGAACTGGGCGAGGATGCGGGGATGATCGGAGCCGCCGCGATGGCGCGAGTCGAGTTAGAGAGAGGTAGCTGATGCCAGGGTCTCTGATCGTCTGCCCGACCCCGATCGGCAACCTCGACGACATCAGCCTGCGGGCGCGGGACGCGCTCGTCGGCGCCGACTGCATCGCCTGCGAGGACACCCGCCGCACCGGTGGGCTGCTCGACAAGCTCGACATCCGGCCCGCGCCGCCCCTCGTCTCCAACCACGAGGGCAACGAAACCGCGCGGGCGACCGAGCTGGCGCAGCGCATTGAGCGCGGCGAGACCGTGGCGCTCGTCTCCGACGCCGGGATGCCGGCGGTCTCCGACCCCGGCTACAAGCTGATCCGCCGCTGCCACGAACGCAACCTCGAGGTGACCGTGCTGCCCGGCCCCTCTGTAATCCCGGTGGCGCTGGTCGCCTCGGGCCTGCCCACCGACCGCTGGCGCTTCGAGGGGTTCCTGCCGAAGCGCTCCGGTGAGATGGAGCGCGTATTGCGCTCGACGGAGACCGTGATCGCGTTCGAGTCGCCGCGCCGGATCGGCGAGTCGCTTGCCGCGCTGGCGGCGATTGCCCCGGACCGCCCGGCCGCGGTCTGCCGCGAGATGACGAAGATGCACGAGGAGGTCTCCCGGGCCTCGCTGGCGGAGCTGGCGCGGCGCTTCCGCAGCGACGTCAAAGGGGAGATCGTGCTGGTGATCGGCCCGGCCGCCTCCGAGGGACACGAGGGCGACATCGGGTTCGCGGTCGACGCGCTTCGCCACCTCGTCCAGTCGGGCGCGCGTCCGCGCGCCGCC
>JBBDYO010000026.1:901-36968 GCA_040901495.1 Solirubrobacterales bacterium | reverse complement strand
GCCTCCGCATAGGCGCGGAAGGCGGGCTCGGACTGCGAGCCGAAGCTCATCGAGGAGATCACCACGGGGTAGTCATGGTGGCCGATGCCGGCGTCGACATTGGCGGGGTCAACCGGGTCGCGGTCGCCCTTCAGGCCCATGATGTGGCGCATCGAGATCGGGCTCTGGGCCTCGAGGTCGCGGACTTTCTCCGAGTACTCGGCGTAGGAGCCGGAGCCGTTGGCGGTGGCGATCGCCGCCTTGTAGACCTTGGGGTAGAAGCGGAAGGTCTTGGCCGGTTTGGCGTCTTCGTCTCCGGAGAGGATCCGCGCTCGCTCGTTGCTGCTCTCGTCGAGGTCGGCGAAACCCGTACCGCCCGAGCCCGAAGCTGCGAACGCCTCGGTCTGAAAGATGTCGGCAAGCTCCGGCTTGACCCCGATCGAGGAGAACTGGCGCGCGTACCCGCGTACCTCGTGGATCCCGATTGTCGAGATCACTTTCTCTATCCCTTTGGTCAGGGCCGCGCAGAGGTTGCCGATGTCGGACTCGTAGTCCTCGACGCAGATCACCTCGACCATCGCGTAGGGACAGACACCGTTGGCGCCCAACCCAAGGGCCAGCATCACGTCATGGACGTTGCGAATCGACGCCGAGCGCAGCACGATCCCGCAGCGGCGGCGCAGGTTCTCCTCGCCGAGCTCGACCCGGTACTGCTTCAGCGCCAAATCGATCGCGGAGGTGGCGAGGTGCGGATCGAGGTAGCGGCGCTCGGCGTCATAGACCGTGCGGTCGGTGAGCACCAGCAGCTCGGCGCCATCCTGGACCTTCTTCACCGCTTCCTGTTTGATCCGCTCGATCGCGCCCTGGGTGGTCTCCGACTCCAGCAGCGAGATGTCGACCGCGCCGCCTCTCCCCCGGAACTCCTCCCAAAGGTCCTCGAGCAGGTAGGTGTGGTTCTCACGGGCGACCTGGCGGTAGGTCTTGTCGGAGAGCGGCGCCATCTCATGGTGGCCGCCGAGAATCACCGGGAAGGAGGTCTCGACGGTGCCGGTGTCCTCACTGGCGGCCGCGATCGAGGGGCGGCGCCCGAACACCGTGCGGGTCGAGAAGTGCTCCATCTCACGCTCGCGGTCGATCGCCGGGTTGGTGACGACGGCGACCGTCTCCTTGAAGTAGTCGGCGAGGTTCTGGCGCTCGGGCGAAAGCGCCGCCAGCGGGCCGTCGTAGCCAAGCGATCCCACCGGCTCGGAGCCGTTGGACGCCATCTGCTGGACGAGTTTGACGTCGTCGCGCTGCCAGCCGAAGCCGGCGAGGACCCGGTCGGCAACCTTTACCGGCTCCTCAGGCCCAGCATCGGAATAGCCCGGCACCTCCCCGCCCTCGAGCGGCCCGCCGGTCTCCAGCGCCCGGTCGTAGGGGCCCGCGTCCTCGGCGCCGTTGCGTGCCAGCCAGCGGTCGCGGACGATCCGCAGCATCTCGTCGTGGGGCCGCAACAGCGAGCGCTTGCGAGCGCGATCGATTTCGACCAGCGCCTTCTCGCCGGGAGCAAGCGGCTTCGGCTCGGAGACCATCGCGCTGACCGAGACGACGCCCGGCTCGGAGCTGAAGACGAAGTCCTCGGTGGTCTCCACCTGCCAGAGCGGGCGCAGCCCGAGCGCGTCGGCGGAGAACACGCACTCATCGGCGTGGCGGGCGATCAACGCCACCGGGCCCTGCGCGAACGGCCCCATCGCCTGGTGCAGGTACATGTAGAAGCGGTGCAGGTCCTCCGGCAGCCTGCGAATCTCCTCGAAGATCGGCGGCAGGACCATCTCCATCGCCTCGGCAAGGGTGAGCCCGTCGCGGCTGATCAAGGTGTCGATCGTGCGGTTGAGGTCCTGCGAGTCGGAGTTCCCCGGCTCGATCGGGACGCCGAGCATGCGCGCCTCCTGGCGCAGCTGCTCGATCGTGTTGATCTCGCCGTTGTGCCCCAGCACCGAGAACGGCTGGACACGCTTGAAAGAGGGCCAGGTATTGGTCGAGTAGCGGTTGTGGCCGAAGCTGCCGATCGTCTCGAAGCGCTCGTCGGTGAGGTCCGGGTAGTACTTGCCAAGGACCTTCGGGGCGCCCATCACCTTGTAGACGCAGGTCGTCGCCGAGAGGGATGGGACGTGGACGCCGAGCCGGCTCTCCAGGTCGATCAGGAGGTCGAAGAGGACCCGCTCGCGGCGGGAGGCGTCGGCGACGAGGCCGGCAACCTGCCAGAAGTGGGGCTCCTCCTCGCGGGCGGTCGGGCCGAGGGCGGTCGAGTCGACGACTCCGATTCGCTCGGCGAGGATGCGGAAGCCCCCCTGGCCGAGGATCTCACGGGCGTCATGCTGGACCTTCTGCAGATCCTGGGTGCGATCGACGAAGACGTGGGCGACGGCAAAGGCGTCGTCGAGGGTCAGCGACGGGTCGTGGCCACCGGCCCGCACCTCCTCCGCCCAGATCTTGCGGGGGAGGTCGAGCAGCAACCCGCAGCCGTCACCCTCACCGTCGACGTTGCCGGCACGGTGGAGCATCTTCTGCAGGGCCGGGATCGCCAGCCGAATCGGCTCGTGGCTCGGCGTCGCGTCCTTGCGGACGGAGGCGTAGATCGCACAAGCGTCCTTGTCCTCAACGCTCGGTGGAGAGACCAGCGGCCGGTAGGCGCGCTCTGGCGAGTAGCGAAAGCCCTCGCCGTGAAGCTCACGGGACTGGGTGTCCGACATTCTGTCCTCCCGGTTTCCACGCCTTCTTCGAGCGGGCGCGCGACGGGTTGCCAAGTCGCAGAATTATAGGGACGATGAACCGCTTGAACTAGTCGATCTCGCAACGTGCTGGATCGCGAATCCGTGTTTGTACGTGACTAGCAGGCTTAAATGAAGTTCGCCGTCCAGGCCCAGAGCGCCCCTCAGGCCCAGGACATCGGCTCGTAGCCCCCGGCCGGGTCGACGCCGATCAGCAGCGCGGTGACCGGGGCCTCGGAGCGATTGAGGATGGTGCGGGTAACCGGCGGCTCAATCGAGGCGAAGGTGCCGGCCGGCGCCGGGTGGTCCTCGCCGCCGATCCGCAACGTCGCCTCTCCCTCGAGGATCACGTAGACCTCCTCCTGGCCGCTGCCCGACTCGTCGTGCTCGGGGATCTGCCCCCCGGGCGCGATCTCAACCAGATTGAAGCCGAACGAGGCAGTGCCGAGCGCCTTGCGGGCCAGCTTCCAGGTCGCGTCCCCCGACCCCTCCATCGACTCGAACTCGTCGCGATGCTTAATCGAGAAGCCGTCCCCCATCAACGGCTCCAGTCCGGTTCGGAGGCGTTTTTGACAAGGACCTTTGGTTTGCCCCCGGCGTAGGGGATGGTGAGCACCTTGCGGTCGGGGATGTTGCCTTCGAACTCGCCGATCGAGCCGAGGACGGTCTTGCCATCGGCCGAAAGGGCGGCGCCGACGAAGCCGATCTCGCGTTCCTTGGTCAAGGCGCGTTCGGCGCCGGTTTTCGGGTTGACCGTGACCGCGTAGCTGGTGTCCTGCCCGCCGAACTCGGTCAGCAGGCGATTGCCGTTGGCCGACCACTGGGTCGGCGAGAGGCCGGTGAGCAGCGGATCGACCTTGGTGTTGGTCAGGCGTTTGACCTGGCCGCCGCTCTCGTTCATCAGGAAGAGGTCGTTCTTGGGACCGTACTTACGCTGTTTGGCGCCCAACTGCTTGACGAAGACGATCTTGCCGTTCGGCCCCCAGAGCGGGCTCGTCGAACGGTGGTCGCTGGTCAGCCGGCGCAGGCTCGGGGCAGCGACACCGACTGCGCCGATGGGGAGCAGGTCGATCCGGTAGATGTCGCTGTGAGGCGGATACCTGTCGGCTCCCGCCTGCGCGTAGACGAGCTGTTCGTTTCCCTGCGGCGAAAAGCTGACCCCCCAGAAGTAACCGCTGGCAATCGTCTGCTGCTTGCCGGTTGCGACGTCAATGACGACGAGGCGCCTTTTGCCGAGCTCGGGGCCGGTGAGGGCGGCCACCCTGGTCGAGTCGGCCGACCAGGCGAAGACAAACGATTCGCGCCAGGCGGCGAGCAGCTGGCGGGGTGAGCCGCTGCCGTCGGTCGCCGCGACCATCAGTTCCTGGGCATGGCCCGGCCCTTCGTGGAAGTAGGCGACCGTGTTCCCGTCGGGAGAGACGTCCGGCTGCGTGCCCTTGTCGATTTTGTGGGCACCCGAGCCATTGTCGTTGGCGGCGTAGACCGAGGGATTGAGCGGCGCGTGGGTGTAGACCAGCGTCGCCTGCGCCGCGACGGGAAGCGCAAGAAGCGCGATTACGACGGCGATCGCCACGATCCATTTCGACTTCGGCTTCTTCGGCATCGCGCGATCGTAACCGCACCAGCCGGCTGCGCATACCCCTTCGTGGCCAGAGGAGGTCAGCCCGGGCCGACGATTGCGGCGGCGACGAGGCCGCCGCTTACTCCGAGGAAGGAGACGACCGCCAGCAGGCGGTACCAAGCCCGCCGCTCGGTGTCAGGGGAGAAGGCGAGCGGAACGAAGAGGAAGGGGTTGACGATCGTGCCGAAGACCAGGGCCACCGCGGCCACGCTCGGCAGGTCCGGAACGGCGAGGCCGACCCCGATCAGGATCAGGCCCATCATCACGTAGTCGAGATGGACCTGGCGAATCCGCTGGGGAGCCACGATGCCGATCCGGCGCAGCCACTCGGGCTTCTCCTCACGGACCACCATCGCCCAGCCGAGCAGCCCGCCCAGCGCCAGCTCGATCAGGCCGATTCGAATCATCCAGTCCACCGGTCAGCTCTCCGCGGCGTCGGCAGCCATCGCCAGCTCAGAGCTCGGGAACGTCGGCGCCGTGGGGAGTGAATGGGAGGCGGCGGACCTCGGCCCAGTCGCCGTAGCGGCGCTCCAGCTCCTCGGCGACCTTGCCGGCGTCCTGCCAGGTCGTCCAGAGGAGGACGGTGGGCCCGGCGCCCGAGATCGTCGCGCCAAGCGCGCCCATCTCCCTGGCCGAGTCAACCAGCTCCATCGAGCGGGGGTAGAGATCACGGCGGCGAGGCTGGTGGATCCGGTCGGCCAGGCCGAGGGCAACCAGGTCCAGATCGGCCCGCTCCAGCCCGAGAACGAGCTGCGACGCCGCGGAGATGTTGGCGACGGCGTCGGTCAGCGGGACCTCGGCGGGAATCGCCTCCCGGGCCTGCTCCGTGGAGACCTCTTCCGCAGGGATCACCGCCAACCCCTCCAGCCCTCCGGGCGCGTCGAAGCGGGCGGCGATCGGCTCGCCGCCATCCGAGGCGCCGCAGATCACGAAGCCGCCGTAGATCGCCGCGGCGACGTTGTCGGGGTGACCCTCGATCTCGGTCGCCCGAGCCAGCATCTCCTCCTTGGAGAGGGCCAGCTCGAAGAGGTGGTCGGCCGCGAACAGCCCGGCGACGATGGCCGCGGCGCTGGAGCCCAGCCCACGGGCGAGCGGAATCTCACTGCGCAGCCGGAAGGCGATCCCATCCGCCGAGTGCAGGCTCTCGAAGGCGCGCACGACGAGGTTCTCGCGCCCGGTGGGCACGTCGAGGCCGCCCGGATCGAAGGAGAACTCCCCCGTCTCCTCCACCTCGAGCTCGAGGAACATCTCGACGGCCGCGGCCATCACGTCGTACCCCGGGCCGAGGTTCGCCGAGGAAGCCGGGACGCGGATCAGCCGGCGGCGCGTGGTCAATCGAACACCGCCCGCTCGACCGCGCTCAGGTCGTTCTCGCAATTGATCACGGGGGGAGCTTTGGAGAGGGCGGTGTCGGGGTCCTTGAGGCCGTGCCCGGTGAGAACGCAGACGACCGACTCCGGTGGGGGCTCACCCTCGGCGACAGGAAGGCCGTGTGCGAACAGGCCGGCCACCGATGCGGCGGAGGCCGGCTCGCAGAACACGCCCTCGTTGGAAGCGAGCCAGTGATAGGCATCGAGGATCTGCTCGTCGGAGACGGCGGCGACGCGGCCCCGGGAGTCGGTGATTGCCGCCATCGCCTCCTCCCAGCGCGCCGGGTTGCCGATCCGGATCGCCGAAGCCACCGTCTCCGGATTGGCCACCGGCGCGCCGTGGACCAGTGGCGCGGCCCCCTCGGCCTGAAAGCCATAGAGGACAGGGGCCGTGTCGACCTCCTGAAAGCCCTGCCAGTAGGCGGTCACGTTGCCGGCGTTCCCCACCGGGATCGCCAGCGCTCCCGGGGCTTCCCCCATCTCCTCAACCACCTCGAAGGCAGCGGTCTTCTGGCCCTCGATCCGGTACGGGTTAACCGAGTTGACCAGCTCGATCGGGTGCTTGTCGGCCAGCTCGCGGACGATCTGCAGCGCCTCGTCGAAGTTACCCTGCAGGGCGACGACCCGGGCGCCGTGCATCAGCGCCTGGGCGAGCTTGCCGATCGCGATCTTCCCCTCCGGGACAATCACCGCCCCGCGCAATCCGGCGCGGGCGGCGTAGGCCGCCGCGCTGGCGGCCGTGTTGCCGGTCGAGGCGCAGATGATGGCCTCCGCCCCGCGCCCCTTTGCCCGCGAGACCGCGACGGTCATCCCCCGGTCCTTGAACGACCCGGTCGGGTTTGCCCCCTCGAACTTCAGCAGGACCCGGACCTCCAACCGCTCCGAGAGGCGCGGCGCCTCGATCAAGGGCGTCGACCCCTCGTTCAGGCTCACCACCGGGTCCCCCGCCTCCAGCGGTAACCGCTCCCGATACCGCTCAATCAGAGGAAGCGCCATCAGCTCACTCGGCAGAGGCGTCGAGCCCGGCTCACACGAACTCCTCCTCGATCACCCGGATCGAGCGGGGGGCCGAGCGGAGGTCCTCCAGCTCGGCGATCTGTTCAAGCGCCGCCGTAAAGCGCGACTCCAAGCACTCGTGGATGACCATCACCAGCCGCGCCTCGTCGCCGATCCCCCGCTGCACCACGCTCTTGACCGAGATCTCGTTCTCGCCCAGCACCTGCGCGATCTTCGCGAGCACTCCGGGCCGATCCGCGACCTCGAGGTGCAGGTAAAAGGAAGAGGGGACGTCGGAGACGACCGGCAGCTCCTCTCGAACCTCGTGCAGCGGGGCCTCGCCGGCCAGGATCGAGACGACGTCGCCGAGCACAGCCGAAGCGGTTTGGACGCCGCCGGCGCCCGGCCCGGACATCGTCACCTCGGTGATCGCGGGAGCCTCGACCATCACCGCGTTGAAGGGGCCGCCAACCGGGGCGAGCGGATGGCCGCTGTAGAGGAAACAGGGGAAGACACGGACGCTGATCCCGCCGTCGCGCCGCTCGGCGACCCCCAGCAGCTTCAGCGAGAGCCCGAGCTCCTTGGCGTAAGCGAGGTCGTCGGGGGTGACCTGCTCGATGCCCTCGTAGGCGACCTCGTCGAGCGTCACCGGGGTGTGGAAGGCGAGGCGGGCGAGGATCGCCATCTTCGCGGCAGCGTCGGCGCCGGTGACGTCGTCGGTAGGATCGGCCTCGGCGTAGCCGAGCTTCTGCGCCCGGGCAAGCACCTCCTCGTAGGCGGCCCCGGTCGAGGCCATCTCGCTGAGGATGAAGTTCGTGGTGCCGTTGACGATGCCGAAGACCTTGTCGATCTCGGTCACGCCGAAGCTCTCCTGGATCACCCTGACTATCGGGATGACGCCGGCCACCGCTGCCTCGAAGCGCAGCTGCACACCGGCCTCGCGAGCGACGCCGAACAGCTCCTCGCCGTGCCGGGCCAGAAGCTGCTTATTGGCGGTGACAACCGGCCGCCCCGCTCGCAGCGCCTCCAGCACGTAGTCGCGCGCCGCCTCCGTGCCACCGATCAGCTCGACGATCAGGTCGGAGCCCTCGAGGATCTCCGAGAAGTCGCCGTCGTCGCGGGTCAGGACCCCGGCGAGCTCCGGGCGGCGGCCGGTTGCGGCCTCGACGGCCCCGGCGCGGCCTTCGAGCAGCTCGGCGAAGGCGCCACCGACCGTGCCGCGGCCCAGCAACCCGATGCGAACGGGCTCAGCCATCGACATCGCGCGAGGTCAGGTCCTGGTAGGTCTCGCGGCGCACGACCACGCGGGCCTCTCCGTCGCGGCAGAAGATGACCGGCGGGCGCGTCACGCCGTTGTAGTTGCTCGCCATCGCGTGGCCGTAGGCGCCGGTCACCGACGTCACCAGAACGTCGCCAACCGCGGGCGAGGCAAGCATCACGTCGCGGACGAGGACATCGCCCGACTCGCAGTGCATGCCGGCGACGGTGGCGAGGGTGTCCGGCGCGGCAGCGGCCCGGTCGGCGATCAGCGCTTCATAGCGAGACCCGTAGAGCATCGGGCGCAGATTGTCTGAGATGCCGCCATCGACCGCCACGTAGGTCCGGATTCCGGGGATCTCCTTGACCGTGCCAACCCGGTAGGCGGTGAGGCCGGCGTTGCCGACCAGCGAGCGCCCCGGCTCGACCAGGATCCGCACGCCGTCGCCGAAGACATCGGCGACCGCGCGCACCTTGACGTCGACATATGACTCAATCGACGGCGGCTCGTCCTCAGCGGTGTAGGCGATGCCGAGCCCGCCGCCGACGTTGACGAGCCGGCACCAGTCGCCGGCCAGCTCGCCGATCGCCTGGATCGCAAGCCGGTAGGGCTCCAACTCGAAGATCTGCGAGCCGATATGGGCATGCAGGCCGACCAGGTTCAGCACGTCGGAGCCCAGGACTCGCTCGATCGCCCGCGCCGCCAGCCCGTCCTCGATGCCGAAGCCGAACTTCGAGTCGAGCTGGCCGGTCTGTATGTAGTCGTGGGTGGAGGGCTTGATCCCCGGCGTGACGCGGATCAAGACGTCCTGCGGGCCATCGAGCAGCCGTTCGCAGCGCTCGATCTCATCGAAGGAGTCGAGGATCAGGTGGCCGACTCCGGCCCGGGCCGCGAAGCGGATCTCCTCGTCGCTCTTGTTGTTGCCGTGCATGTGGATGCGCGCGGGCTCAAAGCCCGCCCGCAGGGCCATGTGGAGCTCGCCCCCCGAGGCCACGTCGACCGAGAGGCCCTCCTCGGCGAACAGACGGTAGGCGGCGGTGCAGGGGAAGGCCTTGCTGGCGAAAAGCACCTCGTAGTCCTGCGTGCGCGCCGCGAACGCCTCGCGGTATGCCCTTGCTCGAGCCCGCATCTCGTCCTCGGCGTAGATGTAGGCGGGCGTGCCCATCTCCGCGGCCAGATCGACCACGTCGCACCCCGCCACCTCGAGATGCCCGCGCGCGTTTACCCGGCTACCCGCTGGGTAGACCGGCGACCCCGCGATCGGGTCGGCGACCGCGCTTGCCTGTCCTTGCTCCGCCATCGGACGGCATTGTGACGGGTGTAGCGGGAAGGCCGACTAGCGGGCGCCGTCGAGCAAGCCGTCGACCGCTTCGGTCGCTTTGTCGACGGTCTGGCCCAGGACCGAATCCGGGCCGGCGACTTCGGTGGCAGCCCCTTCGGTGACTTCGGTTGCGCCGGTCTCGCCCAGCGCCCCACCGACTGCTCCGTCCACGCCGGAAACGGTGTCGTTGACCGTGTCCGTGACGGTTTTGGAGGGCGAGGAGGCGGTACTGCCGCCGCCCTGGTCGGCGGAGCCGGCTGGCGAAGACCCACCGCCCGAGTTCGCGCCGCCTCCCGTCCCACCTGGCGAGCCCGCCGTTGGCGAAGACCCGCTGGGTGCATTGGGGGTAACGTCGGGTTCCCCGGAGGCTGTAGTCCCACCCGTCTCCCCCGGGCCTTTGGCGCCATCGCCACCGGCCGTCGACTGGCCTGTGCCGGTCCCTTCACCTGTCGCCGCCGTGCCAGCGGTCGGGGCGGGCTGGGCCCGCGGCGCCGAGCTCTCGTTGTCTCCCCTGAGGTTGAGGCTGCCGATCGGCCAGTCCCGTAGCGCTTGCGCCGAAATCAGCGCCACGAAGACGAGCACGGCGATCACAACCAGCACCGTGCCTGAGATCGCACCTACGAGATACGTGTGGGCTTGACGGATCAAGCTCTCCCTCTCCTTGGGTTTGCTACCGCCAATTACCCAGGGTGGCAGGACTCATCCACCACGGCATACCAAGTAATTGGATTTCCGAATAGTTCTCGGTAACGGCGCTAGAGATACCCCAACGGGTCCGTGGACACGCCGCTGATACGGACCTCGAAGTGCAGGTGATCGCCAAAGCAGTGCCCCGTACAGCCGACGTATCCGATCACCTGCCCCTGGGAGACGCTCTGCCCCGAGGCAGCGGCGAACGCGGACAGATGCGCGTAACAGGTCTGCAGGCCTCCGCCATGTTCGATGCAGGTGAAGTTGCCGTAGCCACCGCTTTCTGCATCGGACTGAAGCAGGATCACCGAGCCAGACGCGGCGGCCCTGATCGGCGTCCCCGCGGGCACCGCGATGTCGATCCCCTCGTGCATCCGGCCCCAGCGCATTCCGTAGCCAGAGACAACGGGCCCGTCGACCGGCCAGATCAGCTGGCCCGAGCCATAGCGGATCGGCCCGGCGGGAAGCGTTGAAATCGACTGCAGCTGCGAGGTGAGCTCGGCCTGGATCTCGGCGAGGTCGCCCTCGACGTGATGCTCGACGGTGTTGATCTTTTCGAGCACCTCCTCGCGACGCTGCCGGGCCGCCACGAGCTCTCCCTGCCTTTCCTGCACAGCCGCCCGCGCGCTGGCCAGGGCCTGCTCTTCGGCCGCGATCGCATCGCGAGCGGCTTCGATCCTCTCTTTCGCATTGCGCAACAGGGCGACGGTGTGCTTGACCTGATCGCGCAGCTGGCGCACCCGATCGACCACGGCTTCGTCCAACCCGTTGATCCGGTTCAGATACTCGGTGCGCTCCACGAGCTCGTCGTAGTCATCGGCGCCGACGATGACGCTAAGGAGGTCCGGTGTGCCGGTCTCATACATCGCCACCAGGCGCTCGCGCAACGCGACCAGCGCTCGCTTGAGACGCGCTTTGACGACCTCGAGGTGACGCTTCGCGACGTCGAGCTCAGCGACCGCTTCGTCCAGCTCCGCCTGCTTGGCGTTTAGGCGGGCCTCCACCGCCGCCTCCTCGGCGCGCAGCGCCTCGACCTCTGAGGTGAGCCGTTCGATCCGGCCGCTATAGCGCGAGATCGTCGTCGTCAGGACGCCCTTGCGTTCGCGGACCTCGGAAAGCTTGGCTTCCTTTTCGTCAAGCTTTGATTGGAGGTCCTCAGCGGAGGCGGCCGCGGTGCCAAACATGAGCAGCGCAACGAGCGCCGCCGCGGCGGCAAGTAGAGCCGCCGAGGCAAGGCGAGTCTTGAGCATGGCCTCAAAGGCTAGCCGAGCCCGAAACCGCCCATGCGGCAGCGCCTGGCCACTGCAATCTCAGTTGCGGGGGCGTCGCGCGCCCCAACCTGTGCCTACGCGGCGACCGGCTCTTTCTCCGCCGGAGAGCCCTCGGCCATCGCCTTTGCCGCCACTTCGGCGCCGTAGGCGAAGCGCTCGGCGTATTCGCGGGCCTGCATCCGCGAGATGACCATCCGCTGAATCTCGGCCGTGCCCTCGAACAGCTGGTAGATCTTCGCGTCGCGGAAGAACTTCTCCAACGGGCACTCGGTGCTCCATGCGTAGGGGCCGACCAAGTCCATCAGCGTCGTGGTCGCCCACATCGTCACGTCGCCCGCCTTCAGCTTCGACATCGAGCCCTGGCCACCGCGCATCGGGACACCGTTGCGACCCATCCACGCGGCGCGCTGAACCAGCAGCCGAGCGGATTCGATCTCGGTCGCGACGTCGGCGAGCGTCTGCTGGATGCGCTGCGTCTGCAGCAGCGGCGTGCCGCCTTCGGACTGGCCGTCGAGGTACTCGAGGGTCCACTCGTAGGCAGCCTGCCCGATGCCCAGCGCCGAGGCGCCAACCAGCGGCCGGGTGATCTCGAAGGTCGCCAGCGCGTCGGCGCCCCGCGATTTTTTTCCTTCCCGCCCGCGCTGGAGCTTTTTCTCCAGCTTCTCCTCGCCGCCAAGCAGGTTCTCGACCGGGATGCGGCAGTCCTCGAGAATGATCTCGGCGGTGTGGGAGGCGCGGATCCCAAGCTTCGACTCCTTCTTGCCCTGGCTGAGGCCGGGCGTGTCTTTGCCGATCACGAAAGAGGCCTGGCCGCGGGTGCCGAGAGTCGGGTCGACGGTGGCGACGACGACGTGCACATCGGCGATGCCCCCGTTGGTGATGAAGACCTTGGTTCCGTTGAGGACCCACTCGTCGCCGTCGCGCTTGGCGGTCGTCTTCAGACTCTTGACGTCGGAGCCGGCCTGCGGCTCGGTCACCGCGTAGGCGCCGAGCTTCACCTCGTCGCCGGTGCCGAAGCACTCGGGGACCCACTGGGCGATCTGCTCGGGGGTGCCTGAGGAGGCGATGCCGGCAGCTGCCAGGCCGGAGCCCGAGATCGCCAGCGCGATGCCGGCACAACCCCAGTGGAACTCTTCGGCGGAGATCACCTGCATCTGGCCGTCGGAGTCACTCGCCGAGCGCTGGATCGCCTCGAGGCCCTGGAAGCCCTGCTTACGTGCCTCTTTGATCACCTCCCAGGGGGTGCTCTCATCTTCGTCGTGCTTGCGCGCCGCCGGGCGGATCACGTCGCGGGCGAAGGCCCGGGCTCGATCTTTGTAGTCCTGCTGCTCCTCGTTAAGTGCGAAATCCATGCGATCTCCTTGCTCGGCGGGCTCCTGATTGACTAGTCAATCAACCAACGCGGCGTAGGTTAGCTGACCGACCAGCCAGCAAGAGCCCGAGGTCAGACGCAGTAGCGTTCCGGCCGTGGCCAAAACGCGACCGATCAACGCGGACGTGTCGGCGGGGAGCCCGCCCAAGGCCCCTGGCAAAACCCCCGAGAAGACGGCACCGGCGAAGAAGCCGCCGCCGAAACCCGGGAAGAGCGAGTCAACCCCACCGAAGCCGCCCGCCCCAAAGCGGCCCCGCAAACCGATCCCGCTCGCGCTGAGGCTGATCGGGGGCACGATTGTTCTCGCAATCGTCTTCATCGTCGCCGCGATCGTCGGTGGTGGTCGCCAGAGTGAGCCTCAGTCTGAGACGCCGGCGCCGGTGACCCCTAGCGCCAACGCACCCTCGAGCCAGGCGCCGGCGGAGCTTGGCTATCCGGAATTCGCCACCAACAACACGACCCGCGTCGGCGGCCCCGACCCAGCCTCCAATGCGGCCGGGGTCGCGCTGGCCGCTTTCCCGTCGACGAACCCGACGCAGCAGCCCGCCGCGGTGACCGTGGTCGACGCGGACGACTGGCAGAGCGCGATCGCGGCCTCGGTCCTGATGGCCGCTCCGGTCGAAGCGCCGGTCCTGCTCTCGGAGGCCGACGGGCTGCCGGAGCCGACATCGCAGGCGCTCGACGCACTCGACCCACAGGGGAGCCCGGCCACCGGCGGTGCCCAGGTGTTCGCGATCGCCGGCGCGGATGCACCGTCCTCGCTCAAGGCCACCAGAATCGGCGCCACCGGCATTGCCGGAGCGGCAGCGGTGGCGACACTGCGCGACAAGCTGTTCGATTCGCCACCGCAGCACCTGGTCCTCGCCCCCGCCGACCAGCCCGCCTTCGCGATGCCGGCGGCCGCCTGGGCGGCGCGCTCCGGCGACCCGGTGCTCTTCACCGGCCGGGACAAGCTGCCAGAGCCCACCGCCGCGGCGCTGAGGCGACACCCGAAAGCGCCGGTCTACGTGCTCGGCCCCTCCTCGGCGATCTCCTCCGCCGTCGTCCGTCAGGTCTCCGCGATCAACAGCAGCGTGCGGCGCGTCTCCGGAGAGGACCCGGTCGAGAACGCGATCGCCCTCGCGCGCTACGAAGACGGCGACTTCGGCTGGAACGTCAACGACCCCGGTCACGGCTTCGTCATCGCCCGCTCCGACTCGACCATGGACGCGCCGGCCGCGGCGGCGCTGTCCGCATCCGGGACTTGGGGCCCTCTGCTGCTCACCGACAGTGCCGATACGCTCCCCCGGGCGCTGCACGGGTACCTGCTCGACGTCAAGCCGGGCTACACCACGGACCCGACGCGCGCCTTCTATAACCACGTGTGGATAGTCGGCAACCGGGAGGCCATCGACGTGAACCAGCAGGCGGTAATCGACGATCTGGCGGAGCTCGCCAAGATTGGAGCCGAACCTTGAGCGAGGCCGAGAGCCCAGACCTGCTGGGACAACCCCACGCGGTCACACCCGAGGACATCCGTGCCCTGGCCGGCGCCGTCACCCCCCACTTCGCGCTCCAGATACGCAACCGCATCCGCCGCCTGATCGACCCGCTGCCCGCCGACCACCCCGCCCGGATCGAAGGCGAGCGCAAGATCGCTGAGCTCGAGGAGCTCGCCGAGCACAGCGGCGATCCCCGTGGCACGCTGGGGATCGGCCACTGATGAAGAGCCTCGCGCCGGGCGTTTGGCGCCTGAAGGAGTTCCCGGCGCCCACCATCAACATCTACATCGCCGAGGACGTGCTGATCGACGCCGGGCGGCGCTGGGACCGCCGCCGCGTCTTCAGCGAGATCGAGGGGCGGGACCTCTCGATGGTCGCGCTGACCCACGCGCATCCCGACCACCAAGGTGTCGCCAAGGACGTATGCGAAGCACGCGACATCCCACTTGCCTGCCATGCCGACGACGTTGATGCGATGGAAGGCCGCCGCCCGATGCAGGAAGCCGCGACAAGACACCCGGTCAACCGGGTGATCAAACGAATCTGGCAGGGGCCCCCTTACAAGGTCGACCGGGTGCTCAACGAGGGCGATGAGGTAGCCGGCTTCCGTGTTATCCACGCACCCGGCCATGCCCGCGGAGAGGTGATCTATTTCCGCGATTCCGACCGGGTGGCGATCTGCGGCGACGTAATTCGCAACATGAGCTACGCGACCGCTTTGCCGGGGATCAAGGAGCCACCGAAGATCTTCACCGCCGATCCGGCAGAGAACCGCCGCTCGATCCGCAAGCTCGCCGACCTGAACCCCTCGCTGATCCTCCCCGGCCACGGCCCCGCTGTCTCCGACATCGCCGCCTTCGAGCGCTTCGTAGCGCAGCTCCCCGCCTAAGGGGCCAGATCCAGAGCACGGGATAACCGCAGCTTGCCGCGGTTTGGCGTGTTACCTAATTTCAAGTAGCGCAGGGCTGGGCCTGGTGTCGCTGAGCTCAGTCGGGGTAGCGCTAGCTTCAGATCCCCAAACCGTTGTCGAAGGAGCCACGATGAGAACCCTGAAGAGCAAACGTCCCTCACCGGCCATGCTCGTCGCGCTTACCGCGCTGATCGTGGCGCTGGCAGGCACGGCCTACGCCGCGCAGACGATCAACGGCGGCGCGATCAAGAAACAGACGATCGGTGGGGGCAAGCTGAAGAAAAAGACGCTGACCGGCTTCCAGATCAACACCAACAAGCTCGGTACGGTGCCGGCCGCGAAGCGGGCCTCGCATACCTACTGGGCGGTCGTCAACAACCCGGCCGCCGCGGGCAACGCGGTGCTCGCCCGTGCCAGCGACGCTGGGATCACGGCGACCGAGGGTGGCGGCGCGGTCACGGTGGTCTTCCCACAGAACGTCAGCGGCTGCGCCAACGTCGCCGGCCGCAACAACGCGGGAACGACGACACCGGGAGCGGGCTTCGCCCAGACCAATTCCTCATCCGCCAACGCCAACGCGGTGGAGGTCCGGACGCGAGACGACAAAGGCGCCGCCGATGACGCCGATTTCCACCTGATCGTCGTCTGCCCATAGGCTTGGCTTGTGAGCGATCCCATACCCGGGTTCAAAGAGGGCGACAAAGTCTGGGTCGAGGACGGCAACGGGAAACACCATCCCGGGATTTACGTAGGTGAAAACGAGGCCGCCGCCTGGTTCGGCGGCGGCGCCAGCGCCTACGTCGTCCACCCCGAGGCCCACAAGGCCGAGGTCGTCTCGGTCTTCCGCATCACCCCGCGCGACGAGTAGCCGACTCGGCGGCACAGGGCGCCCCACCCGTCCGGTTAGATCAGGGTGGAAGCCTGGCGGTGCTCATTTCGACGCGCTCTCCGCGGAAGGGCACGCCCTCGGCGACCAGGAGCTGTCGCTGGCGGGCGCCCTTGGCAAGCGAGCCGTCGGCGCGCGCAACCCGCCACCAGGGCAAGTCGGGCTCGTCGCACTCGAAGAGCACCGCACCGGCAAACCTCGGCGAGCCCGGCGAGACGTCGCCGTAGGTTCGAACGAAGCCCTCTGGGATCGCGCGAACCCTCTCCAGCACTTCCAGCTCGCGAGTCCGCGAAAACCTTCCCCCAGGAACGGTTTTCGCGGACTCGGCGCTCACACGCCGGGGCCGAAGGCGTCGATCAGGCGGTTCTGGAACTCGCTGAGCTCTTCGGGAGAGATGAAGTAGGTGGGCGGGGTGAGGAAGAGGCCGTCGGCCCGCTCGGCGGTGGCTTCGACCCTGGCGCGAACCTTGTCGAGGGGGCCGGCGGCGCAGTAGGTGTCGACCATCTCGTCGCTGATCGCGGCGGGAACGGCGGCGAGGTCGCCGCGGCGGAAGGCATCTCCGGCGGCGATTGCGTTGTCGGCGAAGCCGTGCAGCTCCCAAAGCGGCATGTAGGTCTTGACCGTGGCGTAGAAGGAGATCGTGCGACGGGCCATGTCGATCGCCCGCGCTTCGTCGTCGTCGATCGCGCAGCAAACGGTCGGCAGATAGTCGAAGCTGGAGCGGTCGCGGCCGGAGCGGCTCAGTCCCTCCTCGAAGGAGGAGACGACGATCTCGTCGATCCAGCGCAGGCTCTGGATCGGATGGCCGATCAGCCCGTCAGCGACGTCTCCGGCCATCCGGCACATGCCCCCCTGCACGCCGGCGGTGTAGATCGGGACCGACTCCCGCGCCGCCGGATGCGGACGAATCCAGCCTTTGATGTCGATGTCGTAGTAGGAACCCTCGAAGCGGATCGGCTCGCCCTTGCCGGCCTGCTGCATGATCAGCCTCGTCGCCTCGATCGCCTCGCGCAGATGCGGGGCCGGTTTGCCGTACTCGGCGTTGTGCCAGGTTTCGTTGAGGCGTTTGACGCCCGAGCCCAGCCCGAGCCGGAAGCGTCCACCCGACATCTCGTCGATGTCGAGGGCGCTGACCGCGAGGATGAAGGGGCTGCGGGTGAACGCCCAGGCGATCCCGGTTGCGACGTCGATCTTCTCGGTGCGCCCCGCGAGGTAGGCGGCCTGGGTCACCGAGGAGCGAAACAGCTCCGGCGCCCAGACGCACTCGACGCCCGCCGCCTCGGCTCGCTTGGCCTCGGCCTCGAGGTCGGCGACTGTCATGCCGATCGCGGCGACGGAGATCCGGTCCAGCGCGCCCATCGCGTCGGTGGCCCTAGGCCGCGACCGGCTCGGCGAGCTTCGCCAGGACGCCGTCGGCCACGCGCTCGCGATGCCACTTGGCGTCGCCGAAGGTGGCGGAGTTCGCCTTGCCGCGCTTGAGGAAAAAGTGCAGGTCGTGCTCCCAGGTGAACCCGATCCCGCCGTGCACCTGGATCGAGGCGTCGGGGACCCGCCAGCCGGCGTCCGATGAGTAGGCCTTCGCCATCGCAGCGGCCAGCGGCAGCGACTCGGGCTCCGCGTCGGCTGCCCAGGCGGCGCCGTAGACCGCGGAGCGGGAGTTCTCGGTCTCCAGCAGCATCTGGGCGCAGCGGTGGGAGACCGCCTGGTAGGCGCCGATCGGCCTGCCGAACTGCTGGCGGTCTTTCGCGTACTCGACCGCCATCTCCATCGTTCTCTGCGCGACCCCGGTCGACTCGGCAGCGATCGCGACACAAGCGCGCCAGAGGACCGGAAGGTAATCGGCCTGCTCACCGCTGAGCGTTGCCTCGGGTCCCACGCGGACGCCGTCGAACCGGACCGAGTGAAGGCGGCGCGTCAGGTCGATCGAGCGCTCCGGAGCGACGGTCACGCCCTCCGTGGTGCGCTCGACCAGGTGACGGCGGCCATCCGAGGTGGCGACCAGGAAGAAGTCGGCGGTTGCGGCGTCGATCACCAGAACCTTTTCCCCATCCAGCGTGACGCCGTCCCCGTCCTCCTTGGCCTCCATCTCGAAACCGCCGATCGTGGCCGGGGTACCGGCGTCGAATAAGGCCAGCGTGCCTCGAACCTCGCCGGCGGCCAGCGGCCGCAGCCAGCGCTCCCGCTGCTCGTCGGTGCCTCGCATCGCCAGCGCCAGGCCGGCAACCGTCGTCGAGAGCAGGGGCGAAGGAGCCAGCGCGTAGCCCATTTCCTCGAACAGAACGGCCAGCTCGACGATCCCGAGGCCCTGTCCACCCCACTCCTCGGGGAGCGCCAGGCCGGGCCAGCCCAACCCAGCCATCTCCTCCCAGTCGGACTGCTCGAAGCCGTGCTCGCTCTCAGCCAGCTCCCGGATCCGCTCGGATTTGTAGCGGGCGGCGAGAAAGTCCTTTGCAGTCGACTTGATCGCCTGCTGCTCGTCGGTGAGGTCGAAGTACATGGCTAGCGCAGCCTCGGCAGGCCGAGCACTCGCTCGGCGATGATGTTTTTCAAGATGTCGGTCGTCCCGCCCTCGATTGAGTTGGCGCGGGAGCGGAGGAAGCTGTACTGCCAGGCGCCGTTGGCGATGGCGTTGTCGGCGCCCCGATCGAGCGGCGCGTAGGCACCCTCGATGTCGAGCGCGAGCTCAGCGATCCGCTGGTTGATGTCGGCCCACTGCCACTTGCCCAGCGAGCCCTCCGGCCCGGGAATGCCCGACTGCATCGTCTTGGTCAGGCCGCGGTAGGCATTGAGGCGCATCGTCTCGGCCTCGATGTGGAGCTGGGCGAGCCGCTGGCGGTAGACCGGGTCCTCAGCCGCGCTGGCACCGTTGACGCGCGTGTCCGCCGCCAGCTTGCTGACCCGTTTGAGGCTGTTGGCGATCTGGGCGATCGCGCCGAAGGCGAGTCCCGCCCGCTCGTTCATCAGGGTCGTGATCGCCACCGTCCAGCCGTTGCCGACCCCGCCGACGACGTTGGAGTCAGGGACCCGCGCCTCCTCCATGAAAACCTCGTTGAACTCACCCTCGCCGGTGATCTGGACCAGCGGTTTGGCCTCGACCCCGGGCTGATCCATGTCCATCAAGAAGTAGGTGAGGCCCTTGTGCTTGGGAGCGTCGGGGTCCGTGCGGGCGACGAGCATGCACCACTTCGCGTACTGGGCAAAGGTCGTCCAGACCTTCTGCCCGGTGATGACCCATTCGTCGCCGTCCTTGACCGCCTTCGTCTTCAGCGAAGCGAGGTCCGAGCCCGACTCCGGCTCGGAAAAGCCCTGGCACCAGATCTCCTCAGCGGTGAGGATCGGCTCCAGGTAGCGCTGCTTCTGCTCATCGGTGCCGTGGGCGATGACCACGGGGCCGCCCATCGCGAGGCCGAGCACGTTGGCGGGGCTGGGTGCTTCCTGGCGGCTCGCCTCGCCGACGAAGATCGCCTGCTCGATCAGGGTCGCGCCGCGACCCCCGTACTCCTTCGGCCAGGAGATCCCGGCCCAGCCCGCTTCGTGCAGCTTCTTCTGCCACTCGGAGCGGAAGGCCATCACCTCCTCGAGGCCGCTATCGGGCTCCGGTCCTGGGTGGTTCTCTTCCAGCCAGGTCCGGACCTCGTCGCGGAACTCCAGCTCCGATGGAGAGAGGCTCAGATCCACGCGCGCAGCATATAGAGGGACTGGCCAGGCGGCCAGTCCCTCTATACAGCTCATCCTTCGCCGCAGACCGTTAGGACGAGGGTGCGCTTCTGCCGCGAGCGACCGAGGACGCAGATACGCCGCCGGTCAGACGACTCAGATGCGCTGGATCAGCGTTCCTGTGCCAAGCCCGCCGCCGCAGCACATCGTCACCAGGCCCATCTCCTTGTCGGAGCGCTCCATCTCGTGCAGCAGGGTGGTGATCAGCCGAGCCCCGCTCGAGCCGAGCGGGTGGCCGAGAGCGATCGCGCCGCCGTTGACGTTGACCCGGTCCATGTCGGGGTCGAGCTCGCGCCGCCAGGCGGCGACCACCGAGGCGAAGGCCTCGTTGACCTCGACCAGGTCGATGTCGTCCATCCCCATCCCGTTGCGCTCGAGCAGCTTTTCGGTCGCCGGAATCGGCCCGGTCAGCATGATCA
Organism: Solirubrobacterales bacterium; assembly: GCA_040901495.1. Classification (GTDB taxonomy): domain Bacteria; phylum Actinomycetota; class Thermoleophilia; order Solirubrobacterales; family 70-9; genus VRUE01. The sequence goes on along the minus strand of JBBDYO010000026.1, from coordinate 16,927 downwards.
CCGGATCGACGCCGACTGTCGTCTGGTCGTAGATCCGCGCCCGCGGGGTGAGGCCGAGGGCGTCGGCCTTCTCGCGGGTCATCAGCAGGACCGCGGCGGCGCCGTCGGAGACCTGCGAGGAGTTGCCGGCGGTGACCTTGCCGTCCTCCTTGAAAGCGGGCTTCAGTTCGGAGAGCTTCTCCAGCGAGGTGTCCGGGCGGATGCCCTGGTCGGTCGCGTAGGTGTCGCCGTTGACGGCGAAGGGGACGATCTCGCGCTCGAAGCGGCCCTCCTCGGTCGCCTTGGCGGCGCGCTGATGGGAGCGAAGGCCGATCTCGTCGAGCTCGGAGCGGGAGATCTCCCACTGGTCGGCGATCATCTCGGCCGAGATCCCCTGGGGGACGAGGTTGTAGCGCTCCATCAGCTGCGGCGAGAAGGCGAAGCCGTGCTCCTGCATCACCGAGGCGGAGTCCGCGAAGGAAATGTGGCCCATGTGCTCGACGCCGCCGGCGACCATCACGTCGTGAACGCCGGAGGCAACCATCGCGGCGGCGTAGTTGACGGCCTGCTGGCCGGAACCACACTGGCGATCGACGGTGGCCGCCGGGGTCTCGATCGGCAGCCCGGCCTCGAGCCAAGCGTTGCGGGCGATGTTGATCCCCTGCTCACCGAACTGCTGCACACAGCCGGAGACGACGTCCTCGACCTCGGAGGGGTCGATGTCGGCGCGCTCGATCACCTCCGCGTAGGCCTTGGCGAGCAGGTTCGAGGCGTGGACGTCCTTGTAGTAGCCCTTCTCCTCGTGCCCACGGCCGATTGGCGTGCGGACCGCCTCGACGATCACTACCTCGCGGCCTCCGAACTTGCCGTTCCCGTTCTCTGCCATGGAAGCCTCCGTTCGTCTCGCGTGCGATGCGGCGCGGCGCGCCAGTAGATCCAAGATAGCCGAACCGACTGGTCAATCAGCCAGGCATGTGTCAGTGCTCACACGACGGATATAGCGGGCAGCGTGATAGGAACCCGTCCTGTGAGCGGAGGCAAGGGATACGAAGCGCCGGGGATTGCCGGAAGTGGGGCGATTGCCACGGGGTTGGCGGCCGTCGCTACGACCACGGCGGACACGATCCTGCTGGCGCGCAGCGAGGCCTCGGCTTGGCGGGCGGAGGAGAAAGTCGTCGCGGCCTGCGCCAAGATCGAGGGCGCTGAGCCTTCCCGCCTGAGAGTCACCACCGACCCGAAGGACCTGGCCGACTGCGACATCATCGTAGAGGCAATCGTCGAGGAGGTGGGGCCGAAGGGCGAGCTGCTCTCGACCGTCGCCGAGGCATGCCCCAACGCCGACCTCGCGACCACGACCTCTTCGCTGGGAATCGCCGAGATCGCCGAGGCGGGAGGAATCTCCGGCCGCCTCTTCGGCCTCCACGTCTTCAACCCCGTACCGCGGATGAAACTGGTCGAGGTCTGCTTCCCCGACGGCGCCGACGGCGCCCGCGAGAAGGCGCTCGCTTGGTGCGCGGCGCTCGGCAAGACCGCGGTCGAGGTGCCCGACCTCGCGGGGTTTGTGGTCAACCGCCTTCTCTTCCCCTACCTCTTCGACGCCGTCCGCTTCATGGAACAGACGGGCATGGAGGCGGGAGAGGTCGACACCTGCATGAAGCTCGGCGCCGGCCACCCGATGGGCCCGCTGGCCCTGCTCGACTTCGTCGGCCTCGACGTCTGCCAGGCGATCGGCGACGCCCTCTACGCCGCCTCCTCGGAGGCCTACCAGAAGCCGCCGGAGCTGCTGGTCAAGATGGTCGGCGAAGGCAAGCTCGGCCGCAAGTCCGGCACCGGCTTCTACAGCTACGACTAGCGAGCCCCGTGACGACTAGTGTCCTGAGTCGTAATTTCGGGTGCAGCGTCGCGAGTGGCTGGGGACGCCTGGGGACACACGCACGGCAAACAGGTACTGGAGTACCTGTGCCGGGCGGGTGGGTCCAGGCGTGGCCAGACGCCGCGAGGTGGCCGCGAAATTACGACTCAGGACACTAGGCCTGGCGTTTGCCCGCCAGGTCCCAGATGACGTCTGCCTCGGAGATGCCCTGGCGGCGGGCGGCTGTCTGGATCTCGTCCCAGGGGAGCTGGGCTTCCGGCAGCTCATCCCAGCGAGCCAGGTCGAGAGCCTCGACCGCTCCCTGAAGCGCCGGCCCAAGATGCTCCTCCGCGCGCAGCAGCGCCCTCAGTACCTCAAGCTGCTTGTCGCTCAAGCGGACAACCCACATGCGATACCTCCGGGATTCCTGGGAAGCAGGTTGCTCTCAGAAGCTAGACGGAAGAGCGGATGGAATCGGTCCCATGCTCACCCGTGCCGATGATTCGCACCGCCTCGACCCGGTTCTCCCGCACCGCCTCGACCCTGATCGTGTAGCCGTTGGCGGTGATCGTGTCGCCGCGCTTGGGAAGCCGCCCAAGCTCACCGAACACATAGCCCCCGATCGAGTTGTAGGAGTCGCTGTCGACCGGCAGCTCGATCCCGGCATCGGCGAGGTCGCCGAGCGATACGTGACCGCGCACAAACCACTCTCCGCTGGCGAGCTGCCTCAGAGCGGCGGCGCGGGGATCGGTCTCGTCCTCGATCTCCCCGACCACCTCCTCGAGGATGTCCTCGACCGTGACGATGCCGACCGTGCGGCCGTACTCGTCGGCGACGACCGAGAGCGAAGTGCGCTGAAGCTGGAGGTCGTGGAGAAGATCGTCAAGGGGGCGGGTCTCCGGGACGATCACCGCGTCGCGGACCACCGGCTCGATCGATGCCTCCGGCCCATCGTTCATGTAGAGGCGGGCAAGGCTGTTGTTGTGGACGATCCCCTTGACCCGATCGGGGTTCTCGTCCTCGATCACGACAAGCCTGGTGTGCCCGGAGGTGACGCAGCGCCGCAGCGCCGTCTCCACGGTCTCAGACGCGTCGACGGTGACAACCGCCGGGATCGGGGTCATCACCTCGCGCGCCTCCTGCTCGTGCAGGTGGAAGACGCCGCCCAGCATCCCGGCCTCGCCGGGGTCGAGGCGACCGCGTTGAGCGCCACGCACGATCATCAGTCGCAGCTCCTCGGGCGATCCGACCTCCTCGTCGACGTTGGGCTCAATGCGAAGGATGCGGGTAACGAAGAACCGGGCCGGCGCGTTGGTGAGGACGATGAGCGGGTGGAAGAGACGACGGAACACGGTGAGCGGCGGAGCGACGCCGAGCAGCAGGGTCTCAGCACGAGCGATCCCCACCATCTTGGGCGCCTGCTCGCCGAAGATCACGTGCAGGAGGGTGATCACCGCATAGGCGAAGAGGAAAGCAAGGATGTAAGAGGCGGCCGTGCCGAACACGCCCTCGAACAGAGGCTCGACCAGGGAAGCGATCGCCGGCTCGCCGAGGAAGCCGATGCCGATCGAAGCCAGCGTGATCCCCACCTGCGAAGTGGCCACATACTCGTCGACGTGGTCGATCTGATCGAGAGCCATGCGGGCTCCCCGCTGTCCCTCCTGGGCCAGGCTCTCGATCCGGCTGCGTCGCGAGCGCACGATCGCGAACTCGGCAGCGACGAAGAAGCCGTTGACGGCGACCAACGCAAAGAGGAGAAGGATGAGCAGCAGGGCGCTCATCGGCTATATGGCCCGATACTTCGGGGGAGGTCGTCTTCAGCCATGCGGCCTAGGGAATATAGCTTTCCGCCACACGGAAACACCCGAGAGTGCGATATTGCGCGCAATGCGCATTGCCAGCCTCGTTCCGTCCGCCACCGAGATGCTGTTCGCTCTCGGTCTGGGGAAACAAGTCGTTGGGGTGACGCACGAGTGCGACTTCCCGGCCGAGGCGCGTTCCATTCCTCACCTGACCCGAACCGTCCTGGCGCCCGGTCTCAGCCCAGCCGAGATCGATGCGACCGTGAAGGCAACTGTCGGGGAAGGGCAGGCGCTGTATGGGCTCGACGTCGAGCGGCTCACCGAACTCGATCCCAGCCTGATCGTCACCCAGGCGGTCTGCGATGTGTGCGCGGTGTCCTATGAGGAGGTGGTCGACGTCGCGGCGCGGCTGCCCAGTAAGCCCAAGGTCGTCCAACAGGACCCGAGCACACTCGGCGAGATGCTCGACGACATCCTCCGTCTCGGCGAGGCAACCGGAGCCATCGCCCAGGCTCACGAGCTCCGGGGCGAGCTCGAGGGCCGCCTCGCGGCCATCAGCAGCACCGTCGCCGGCACCAGCCAACCTCGGGTGATCGCCCTGGAGTGGCTCGATCCGCCCTACGTCGGCGGGCACTGGGTGCCCGAGATGATCTCGGTCGCGGGCGGCGAGGACGTCGCGGGGCCACCGGGGCTGAAGTCTCCCGAGGTCCAGTGGGGCGAGATCGCCGGGCTGAACCCCGACGTGGTGGTCTCGATGCCGTGCGGCTGGTACGTGGACGGGGCCCGCTGGCAGACGATCGAGCAGTGGGACCGCATTGAAAGCCTGCGGGCCGGCCGAGTCTTCGCCGTCGACGCGGCATCGACGTTCTCGCGTCCCGGGCCGCGCCTGATAGATGGCGTCGAGCTTCTCGCCCATCTGTTCCATCCCGACCTCGTCGATCCGCCCGGGAACATCGGCTTCGCCGAGGTCCGGGCGCCCGTTTCCCGCCTTCAGCCCTGACCCGGCAGGGTCAGGCGGTAAGCACCGAGCCCACGATCGAGAGGACACCGACCGCGACCATCGCGAGGATTTCAATTGGCAAGCGCCGGGGGCCGAGCATCCCCCGTTCCCCGGCGACGATGACCAGCGCACAGATGAGGCCGCCCGCCAAGCCGCCCAGGTGGCCCCCGACGCTGATGAAGCGACTGGCCGCAAACGTGAAGATGAGGTTGAAGGCGATCAGGAAGCCGATCTCCCCCGCGATCGCATTCATCCCCCTCCCCCGCGCGATGATGAAGGTAGCGCCGGCAAGGCCGAAGATCGCTCCCGAAGCACCGAGCGTGAGTGCGTTCGGGTCGAGGACCATGGCGCCGAAAGAGCCGGCGAGTAGCGAAGCGAAGTAGAGGACCAGGAAGCGCGGAGTGCCCAGCGCCGGCTCGAGCAGGCGGCCCAGGAGGAAGAGCAGCAGCATGTTGAAGCCGATGTGGATCAGGCTGGCATGGAGAAAGCCGCAGGTAAGGAGCCGGTACCACTCACCTTCGGCAACCGAGGGCCCGAAGAGCGCGAAGTCCGAGACCACGCTGCTGCCCGAGCTGGTGAGCCCTCCGGCGCCGGTGCCGATCTCGGCCAGGAAGGCGAGCACGTTGAGCCCGATCAAGACGAAGGTCGCCGGCATGTCGTAGCGGCCTGGCCCGACCGCCCCCCTGGTCACCTTGGTCCGCTGGCTGGAGCACTCCGGGCAGCGCATCCCGACCGGGGTCGGCGTCATGCATTCCGGGCAGATCGGCCGGCCGCAGTTCGAGCATGAGACGCCGGTCTCGCGGTTCGGGTGCCGGTAACAGGTCTGGCTCATCGGGACCGGGAGCCTACAATCGGCGACGGCCCCCGGCCTTTTATGGAGAAAAGCATGGATGAAGCAAGCCCAGCTCGGCTCTACGCGACCCTGGTCGGCGGAGGGCTCATGGTCCTCGGCATCGTCGGCTTCTTCTACAGCTCTTCGTTTGGGAGCCCCGGGGACAGCGGCGAGGCACTCGGGCTCTTCGAGGTCAACGGCTGGTACAACGTCGCCCACATCGCCACGGGGGCAATCGGCCTGCTCGTCGCCGGGTACGCGGCGCGCCAGTACGCGCTCTGGATGGGCGCGCTCTACATCGCGATCGGGATCTGGGGGCTGATCGCCGGCAGCGGCGAGGAGATCCTCGGCTACCTCCCAATCGACGACGGGAACAACTTCCTCAACCTGGCCCTTGGCGCCCTGGGCGTTTGCGCCGCCCTGGCGACCCCCCGTACCCGTGTCGCGAAACCGCCTTCGCGGAGCAGGCGCGCGGCCAGGACTACTTGAGGCGGCTGGTTAGGGCGCCGAGTCTGCCGTGGGCCTGCTGACGCCCGCGCCTGCGCATCTCGAAGAGGACGAGGGCCCCGGTGGCGAGCCCGCCCGCGCTGACCGCGACGACCGGGCGCACCCAGTTGCGCGGGTCGCGGAGCGCCCGCAACTCACTCTCGGAGAGCTCCTCCGCCCAGTCGGCGAGCTCCTCCGCGGCTGCCTGGGTGACGGCGGAAAGCGTGTCCTCGACGCGCCCGGAAAGGCGCTGCGGGGGCTCGATCGGTCGCAGCGCATCGGTAAGCAGCTGCTCCACGTCCCAGGTGCTGCCGGTCAGACGCTCACTCGCTTCGCTCATCACTCATCTCCTCCTCGAGCTGTTTGATCGCACGATGGATCAAGACCTTGGTGGCGCCGTCGCTGCGACCGAGCGCCCGCGCGATCTCGCGGTTGTCCATGCCGAGCGCAAAGCGCATGATCAGGGCGTCGCGGCGGTCGTCCGGCAGGTGCTTGAGGTTCTCCATCACCTGCCGCAGCTCCTCGCGGCCCTCGGCAATCGCCTCGGTGCCGTGTTGGGCCGGGATCGGGTCGGCGCTGTCCAGCGGCGTCTGCGGCCGCCGCGAGCGATCCCTGTAGTAGTTGAGCGCGAGGTTGTGGGCGATCCGGATCAGCCAGGGGCGCAGCGGCCGGCCGTCTGACTCGCGGCGCGCCCGGTCGAAGTGCCGGTAGGCCTGTAGGAAGGCCTGCTCGGTCAGGTCTTCCGCGTCGTGGGGGTTGCCGACCCGGTAATAGGAGTAGGAGTAGACGTCCCGAAGGTGATCGCGGTACAGCTCTTCGAAGGCGCGGTCCAGCTCCGCCTTGGCGGCGGGATCGAGGCTGGCGGGCTCGACGTTCTCGCTCACGGGCGAAGCCTAGCCTCACGCGGCCTCCCTCCTCGATCGCTCGACCCGGCGCAACCGCGCCACCCAGGCATCGGGGTCGATCTCTCCCTTGATCAGGGCCGCCAAACCCTCCAGCGCGGAGGCCGGGCTGCCGGAAGCCGAGATCGCCTCGGCCAGCAGCGGCACGGCGTCCAGCCCCTCGGAGGCCTGGCCGATCAGATTCGGAATGTCCTCGGCAGGTGTCCCCTGCCCGAGCAGCTCCCCCGCCCGCCGATTGCGGCCGGTCGGCGCCAGCAGGGTCGCGGTCAGGTCGCCGACGCCCGCCAAGCCGGAGAACGTCTCCAGCTCGGCGCCGCGCGCGATCGCGTAGTCGAGGCACTCGCGCCAGACCTGGGCGGCGGCGATCCCAGCGGCGTTGAGGCCATGCGGCTCCGTAGCGGCCGCGGCCAACGCCGCCGCGTTCTTCGCCGCCCCGGCCATCTCGACGCCGATCACGTCCGGGGTTCGCTCGCAGACCAAGCCGGCACGATCGAAGACCTCGCCGAGCTGATTTCGCAGGTCTGGGTTGGCAGAGCCGAGGACGAGGGCCGCGGAGCCCGACACAGCCTCGCGGGCGTGGGCGGGGCCACCGAGGCAGGCGAGCGCACGGGCTCGCACCCGTTTGCCGACGTACTCGCTGGGAAGCTGCCCGTGTGGGCGGAGCAGGCCCTTGGTCAGCAAGAGCACAGAGGAGCGGTCGCTGACCCGGTCGGCGATCGCCCCGACCGCCTGCGGAAGGGAACTGGAGGGGATCGCCAGGCAGACGAGGTCGAGCCCGGCGAGCTCGATCTCGGATGACCGCGTCACCTGCAGCGAATCCGGCAGCTCGATCCCCGGCAGGTAATGCTGGTTCTCGCGGGACTTCGACATCTCGGCCGCCTGCTCGGCGGTGCGGGTGCCGAGCTGGACCTCGAGGCCACCTCGGGCCAGCAGAACCGCGACGGCCGTGCCCCAGCTCCCGGCGCCGATCACCGCGGCACGGCGCATCGGCGGCAGGCCGCCCATCTCTTCCCACTGGAGCAGGACGTTGGGCCAGATCCTCGCGGTGACCGATTCGGCCAGCGGCGGCGAGGGGTGCTCGACGCGCGGGAAGGCCATCGCCCGGCCGAGCCGCACCTTCACCTTGCGGGGGCGGATCCGCCATCCGCGCCGGACGTGCTCGGTGCCGAAGACCGCGGTCGGCAGCACCGCGGCGCCCGTCTCGAGGGCCAGGCGGCCAAGCCCCCGCTTCGGGGACGCGAGAGTGCCGCTGCGGATCCGGGTCCCCTCGGGAAAGATGCAGACGGTGCCGCCGCGTTCGACCACGAGTCGGGCGGTCTCCATCGAGTCCTCGTCCGCCTCCCCGCGCCGGATCGGGAAGGCCCCGAGTCGCGAGAGCAGCCACGCTTGCCAGCGCCGCTCGAACAGCTCGACCTTGGCGACGTAGTTGAGCGGCCGGCGCCAAGGAAGGATGCCGCCGATCGCGAACGGGTCGAGGAAGCTGCGGTGGTTCGAGGCGACGATCAGGCCGCCCTTGAGGCGACCGTGGTCTTTGCCGAAGCGGACGTAGCGGAAGTAGACGAGGAAGAACGGCGTCATCAGGATCCTGGCGACCAGGTACATCAGCCAGTTGACGCCGTGGCGGCGCGTGTACTCGTGGTAGCGGGCCAGCCGCTCAGCACTCATGCAGAGCGCTACACGACAGCAGGGCCAGAGTTACCTCTACCAAGCTGTCTCGATTAGCTGCTTCAGCTCGTCGCGGTTTGGTGGCTGGGGGATGTAGGCGAGCTCGGGGCGGGCGAGCATCGCGTCTATGGCTTCGTCGAGCTTGCTGCGATCGCCGCCCACCTCGCTGAGGCCGCTTGGGTTGCCGCCCAGCTCGAGGACGCGGGCTTCGATCCCGGCCGGGTCGGTCCCGAGCGCCTTCGCGAGTGGCACAAGGTTGTCGGGGGCGCGAGGGGCCATGAAGGCGAGCGCCCGAGGGAGGATCGCCGCGTTGGTCTCCGCGTGGGGCGTCCCGCAGACCCGCACCAGCGTCTGGCAGATCACGTGGTGGAGAGTGAACATTCCCGAGTCGATCGCGTAGCCGCAGAGGATCGAGCCGAGGGCAAGCGAACTGCGATCGCGCTCGGTGGGGTCCTGGTCCAGGGCGCCCGCGATCAGCTCGGCCCCGCGCAGCGCGGTCATCCGCGAGACCGGATTGGCAAAAGGCGTGTAGAGGGAGTCGGCGCCGTGCGCGAGCGCGTTCATGGAGCTGGCGCGCAGGGTCAGCTCGGGTTGGCTGGTCATCGCCTCTGGGTCCGCGATGACGAGCTGCGGGCGAACCAGGGAGCGGACGCGATCCTCGGCTCCCGCCGGAAGGCGGTGGATGCCGGTCATCTCGGCCCCCGACATCGTCGTGGGGATTGCAGCCACCCGCGCGCCGCTGACCGAGGCAACCGCCTTGGCGGTATCGATGACGCGACCGCCGCCGAAAGCGACCAGGCTCTCGGCGCGAACCGAGCCGAGAAGGGCGGCGGCGGACTCGGGCACCCCGCCGGGCGCAACCTCATGCACCGCCTCGGCGCCGTCGGCCATCGCCGGCGCTCCGGCGAGAGCACGCTCGGTGCTCAGCAGCTCGAAGGACTCAAACCCGTGCTCGTTGAGCAGTTGTCGCGCCAGCTCGATGCCATCGCGGCGAAAGACGACGACCCGACCGGCGTCCCTCCAGATGAAGTCGCCGCTCACCCGGCCGAGGCTGTGCGCGGGTTGACGACCGGCCGCAGCTTCGGCTCGACCTCGGCGCGTAGGTGCTCGTAGTCGGGCGGCAGCGAGAGCTTCTCGCCGAGGTGCTCGAGCGGCTCGTCGACGGTGAACCCAGGCCCCAGCGTCGCGATCTCGAACAGCACGCCGCTCGGCTCGCGGAAGTAGATCGAGCGGAAGTAGAAGCGGTCGATCACCGGCGTCACCTGCGCACCGGCGGAGACCGCCTTCCCCCGCCACTCCTCGTGCTCGTCCATCTTCGACGCCCAGGCGACGTGGTGCACGCTTCCCGCGCCCTGGCGCGGGGGTGCGGCCGGCGGCTCGTCGTAGAGATAGAGGCCGCCGCGGCCTTCGCCACGCGCCTCCCAGGCATCCCCGTCCCGCTCGAACTCGAGCGCCTCGAGCAGGCCCTGGCTTGCCTCCGGCGCGCCGCTGTACGCCCGCACGGCGTGGAAGCCCTGCAGGGCCAGCTCGGCCGGGACCTCCGGATGGTCTGCGATCAACGGCTCGTCGCCGACGCCCGTGACGAGCAGCTCGTGATCGAGGCCCTCGGGATCGGAGAACCGCAGGCTGTCCCCCTCCCGCTCCGGCTCGATGCCGTTGGCGGCGAGGCGCCCCTCCCAGAAATCAAGGGCCTGAGGCCCGCCGACCCGCCAGACGATCCGATGTACGTCGCCCGCGCCGGCCTGACCTTGGGGCACGTCCGGAAACTCGAAGAAGGTCAGATCGGAGCCGGCATCGCCGTTCTCGTCGGCGAAGAAGAGGTGGTAGACGGTCGGATTGTCCTGGTTGACCGTTTTCTTGACCAGGCGCAGCCCCATCACCCCGGCGTAGAAGTCGACGTTCTTCTGGGCGTCGGCGGTGATCGCCGTGATGTGGTGAATGCCCTCGAGCTTCATCGCATCAGGTATAGCATCGTCACGATGAGCCGCGGACGACGACGCGTAGTTAAAGCCCTGGTCGTGCTCGGCTCGGTGCTTGCCTTCCTCAGCGTCTTCTCGATCTGGATCGAGCGCCAGGCGCTCAACACCGACGACTGGGTCGGGACCAGCGATCGGATGATCCAGAACGAGACGATCCGCACCGCCCTTGCCGACTATCTCGTCGATCAGCTCTACGCGAATGTCGACATCGAAAAGGCAGTCGAAGACAAGCTGCCCGACGACGCCAAGCAGTTCGCCGGTCCGCTCTCCGGAGGATTTCGATCGGTCGCTCCCGACGCGGTGAACAGACTGCTGGAAACCTCCACCGCCCAGGGACTCTGGGAAGACGCCAACCGGACGGCCCACGAACAGCTCGTCGCGGTGGTCGAAGACAAGAAAGAGGGGGTCTCAACCGACGAAGGGGAAGTGACCCTCGAACTCGCAACCCTGGTCACCAACCTGGCGGAGGAGATCGGAATCGGGGCCGACCTGGCGGAACGGGTGCCCCCGGACGCGGGCCAGGTGACGATCCTGCGTTCCGACCAGCTGGGGACCGCCCAGACGATTGTGGTCGCGATCAAAGGCCTCGCACTGGTCTTCTCACTGCTCACCTTCCTCACCTTCGGGCTCGCGATCTACCTATCGCGCGCGGGGCGGTGGGTGACCGTGCTGTTCTGCGGCGTGGGCCTGATCGCTGCCGGGTTCGCAGTGATCGTCGTCCGCCAGATTGCCGGGGGGATCGTCGTCGACCAACTCGTCGTCGACCAGAACGTCAAGCCGGCGGCGGAAGAAGCGTGGTCGATTGCCACCTCGCTGATGACCAGCATCGCGACAACCGTGATCGTCGTCGGTGTTCTGTTCGGAATCGCCGGTTGGCTGGCGTCCCCGACCGGCTCCGCCCGGGCGACCCGGCGCGTGATGGCGCCCGTCCTGCGCGACTACGCGCCCTACGTCTACGCCGCCCTGGCGATCATCGTCGGCATCTACTTCCTCTCCGCGCCGACCCAGAACCTGCGCTCTTTCCTCACCACCCTGGTGATCGCCGGCTTGGCGGCATTTGGGATCCACGAGCTGCGCAAACAATCGAGGGAGGAATTTCCCGATGCCCAGCTCAACGACGCCTTCGGCCGCACCAAAGAGCGCGTCGTCGAGGCGGTGAAAGACGCCAACCTCGGCGAGCGGGCTTCAAAACTGCGCCTGCCCGAGATGCGCATGCCGAGTGGAGGCAAAGCCGAAACAGCGTCGGCCGACGCCGAAGATGCCCGCCTAGCCAGGCTCGAGCGGCTTGGCGAACTTCACGAGAAGGGCGTTCTCAGCAAAAAAGAGTTCGAAGCTGAGAAGGCCAAAGTCCTCGGCACTAGCAACGACGAGTCGTAGCGATCAAGCCCGCCTCCGGGATCGAACCGGAAACCTCCGCTTTACAAGAGCGGTGCTCTACCAATTGAGCTAGGCGGGCGCGTTACTGCATACGGCTTGGGAAGCCCGATTCCTCGTTGACGTCGATGACAGTGGTGCGGAAAAAGCCTAGCGTCGCGATCGCCTTCCCTGATGGTCCCTGACGAGAATCTCGGCCCCTTTAGACGCCCGAGCCAGGCGCCGCTGCCGCCTTTAAGTCCACTGGCACCCGGATGGTCATGCCCGGACGCCCCGCAACCGATGGGGCCCATCAGCGGGAGCAATTGCTCAGCGCTAGCTAAGTACCGCGCCAGGCAAGCGGCCAGCCAAAGGAGCAGGACCCCTGATGAATCGTGCAACCAGAAGCCTTAGAAACCATGCGCGGCGACGGTGGCCGACGCCTTCAATCGTCGTCGCCGGCGCTGCCCTGTTCATCGCGCTCAGCGGATCGGCAATCGCCGCTGAGAGCCTGATCCGCAGCGGGGGCATCGCGCCGGGCGCTGTCACGAGCAAGACGATCAGGAACGGCGCGGTCCAACCCCAGGATCTGAGCACGAGAACACTCGGACTGCTGCAAGGCGCCGGGGGCGCGAAGGGCGACACTGGTTCGAACGGAGCCCCTGGCACCAATGGGGCAAATGGGCCCAATGGCGCCAGCGGAACCAATGGGACCAACGGGCCTAACGGCGCCAACGGCGTTGATGGGACCGATGGCGTCGACGGAACCAATGGGACCAACGGCCCTAATGGGCCCAACGGTGCGAACGGCGTCGACGGGACCGATGGGATCGACGGCACGAATGGCACCGACGGAATCGACGGCACGATCATGCCGCTGTCGGCCACCCAGGGCCTCACGGAACTCCTTACTGCCAGCTCGCCAACCGTTGTGGTCGACCTAGCGGTTCCGGCAGGCAGCTATGTCGTCTTGGCGAAGACGCAGCTGTTCCACACGGGGGCTGGCGACACCGTCGATTGCATGCTGAAGGTAGGAGCCACCACCATCGACCAATCCTCGATGAAGACGCTACCTGCGCTTGCCTCGATACCGGTTTCGCTACAGGCGGTGATCAAAGCAGTCCCGCCGTCCCAGCTGAGCGTCGAGTGCGATGTGCTGACGGCCAACGGGTCGGCCAAATTCAGCAGCCTGATCGCCATCCCGACTGGTTAGAGGCTCATCATTGTGGGTGTGAAGCCGAATGCAAAGGCGCAGGAGGCGAACTTCAGATTCCTAGAGGCCGATGAGGGCGCCGTGCTCAGTGAGGCGATTCGAGCGGCTTATGGGGAGACCTATGACGTGCGGTGGGTCTATGACCCTGACGAGGTCTCGGCGCGGCTCGCGGATGGGAGCTACGTGTCCTGTGTGGCCGAGTCGCCCGATGGGGAGCTGCTCTGCCACGAGGGGATGAGCCTGGCGGCGGCGGGCGATGCGGTTGGGCACTCGGGGCAGGCGGTGACGATGCCCGCCGCGCGGGGACAGCACCTGTTCACCCGCACCAAGCGGTTCTTGATGGACTGGGCGGCCGAGCGCGGGCTGGCGGGCATGTACAGCGAGGCGACCGCCGCCCACCCCTACAGCCAGCGCGCCAACGTCGAGCTGGGGGCACACGAGACCGGCTTCCTGCTCGGCTGGATCCCGGCCTCAGTCTCAAACGACGCGGCCGGAGAGCGGCGGCAGCGCCAGTCGGCCGCGCTCTTCTACTCAAAGCTGAACGACGGCCATGAGCGGCAGGTCTACGCACCGCCTCGCCATCACGAGATCGTCGGCAGGACCCTCGAGCTGTGCGAGTTGAGGGGCACCCTCGCCGATCCGCCCGCGGACACCGAGCTCCAAGAGCGGACCGAGGTGCACGTCGCGGTCGAGGAAGACCACAACCTGGCCCTGATCACCGTCGATGCACCCGGCGCGGACCTCGAGGCCGTCGTGGCCGCCGAGCGGCATCACCTCTTCCACAGCAGGGGCCTCGACGCCGTCTACCTCGACCTCCCGCTAGAAAACCCGGCCACCGCGCTCCTCGCCGACCACCTCGAGCGCCTCGGCGTCTCCTACTCGGGCGTCTTCCCCAACAGCCGCGCCGACGGTGACGTGCTGCGGATGCAGTCGCTGCATCGCGTCCAAATCAGCGCGGATGACATCGCGGTCGCCTCCGACCACGGCCGCGAGCTCCTCGACTACGTCCTCGCCGACTTGCCTAGGCCTTGAGTTCGGCCGAGAGAAAGATCGAGGCCTAGGCAGGAACCTCCCGGGAGGCGAGGTGGGTTGCCACCTTGCGCTTGACGCGCTGGAGGGCGTTGTCAACCGTCTTCGTGTCGCACTCGAGCCGCTCGGCTGTTGCCTCGTAGGAGTGACCGTCGAGGTACAGCGAGAGAACCCGGCTCTCGAGCTCTGACAGGACGCCTGAGCTGCCCGAGAGGCAGGAGACGAGGCTCGCCAGCTCTTCTGAGGCAACCACCTGGTTGACAGGGTCTGAGGTGGTGGGCCCAGGCAGGATCTCGTCGAGCGTCGTGTCCGAGTCGCCTGCGGCGGCCGGCGTCTGGCTGAACGAGACGTACTGGTTGAGCGGGGTGTGCTTGTTGCGGGTCGCGGTCTTCACCGCGGTGATGATCTGACGGGTGATGCAAAGCTCCGCGAAGCTGCGGAAGCTCGACTCGCGGTCGCTGCGGTAATCACGGACGGCCTTGTAGAGGCCCAGCAGGCCTTCCTGAATCAGGTCGTCGCTCTCACCGCCGAGCAGAAAGTACGACGACGCCTTCAGCCTGACGAAGCCGCGATAGCGACGCACAATCGCGTCATAGGCATCGGGGCGGCCGTCCTTGGCCAGGGCGACTAGATAATGATCATCAAGCTCAGGTTGAGCGTTAGGACTGGCTGGCCGCCTTGCACCGCTCAGGCGTCCGGTTGGGAGTCGCAATTCTTGCGTAGGGGTCGATAGAGCCACTGATCCTCCTTGAATGAAGGGTCGTGGCGCCGTTTACCTCCCCAAAGGCGCCCTCTTACCGGGATCTCTCAGACTCAAGCTGAGGTTCACCCTTTTATGGCGCGGCAGTTTTACCGACGAGCAGAGTTCTGTCAACCCCGAACTGAGGTTCGTGCAACCGCCGTTGCAGGTGTTACGGCTTCTGGCGCTGCCGAACGGCCTCTGAAAGCAGGGCTGTGGCGGCGGCTGAAACGTTGAGGGACTCGACGGCTCCGTGCCTGGGAAAGGCGACCATCCCGTCGCACATGGAGCCGACCCGGGAGCGAATCCCTTTCCCCTCCCCACCGAGGACAAGCACGGTCGGCCCCGTCAAGTCGACATCCCAAGGTGCCACCGAGGCATCGGCGTCAGCGCCCCAGATCCAAAAGCCGGCGTCCTTTGCCTCGGTCAGCCAGTCGGCGAGGTTGCGGACCCGAGCGATGTCCAGATGCTCGACCGCACCCGCCGAGGCCTTGCACACGACGGGGGTCACGTCAGCCGACCGCCGTTCTGGAATGACCATCCCACCGGCGCCGGCGAACTCGGCCGATCGGCAGACAGCTCCCAAGTTGCGCGGGTCCTGAACCTGGTCGAGGGCGACGAGCAAAGCGCCCTCCTTCCTCAGCGAGCCACGTGGGTCTGCGTAGGGATAGGGGTCGACCTCCGCGACAACGCCCTGGTGATCGGGCGAGCCGCAGAGTCGCTCAAGCTCCTCGGCAGAAGTCTCAGGCGCACGCCAAATTCGGTGCACGCGGCGCTTGCCCCGCTCCGCCTCCTCGACCGGCCGGCGGCCGTAGATCATTTGACTGACGGCCATCTCAGCCCCTCGGGACAAGCCGGGCGCCCTCGGCCGAATCGCGGACCTCCCAGCCAAGCTCGGCCAGCCGGTCGCGGATCTGATCGGCGCGCTCAAAGTCCTTGGCTGCCCGCGCCTCCTCCCGCTCGGTCAGCAGCGCCTCCGCCTCGGCATCCACACCGTCCTCTGCCTCGGCAAGCGACTCCAACCCCACCAGCCCCAGCATCTCCCGCACCACCTCCGAAGCTCCGGCCACGTCGCTTCGGTTGGCTTCGGCTACGAGCTCGAACGTCTCCGCAAGTGCCCGTGGGGTGTTGAAATCGTCGGCTAGGGCCTCCTTGAAGGTCTCCAAGCGCACCGCCGCGGTGGGGGGGGGGGGGG
>JBBDYO010000026.1:0-891 GCA_040901495.1 Solirubrobacterales bacterium | reverse complement strand
CGGAGAGACCCCGCCGGAGCCTCCCCTCTGTTGCTCCGAAGGGGTCTCTCCGGACTCCACACCCGCCGGATGCTCTCGGAAGAAATTCCGCAATCTCTTGATCCTGGCGACTGCTTCTTCCATCTGCCCTTGCCCGAAAGCAAGCGGTTGGCGATAGTGCCCAGAGACCAAGTACGCAACCACGGCCTCGCGGCCGTAGCGGTCAAGCGCCTCGGAGAGCTGGAAGATGTTCCCCTCGGACTTCGACATCTTCTCGGCGTCGGTCTCGATCATCCCGTTGTGCATCCAGAGGTGGGCGAAGGGCCTGCCCGCCGCCTCGGACTGGGCGATCTCGTTCTCGTGGTGCGGGAAGACCAGATCGGAGCCACCACCGTGGATCGCGAACGCCGGTCCGAGCTCGGCCTCCGCCATCGCCGAGCACTCGATGTGCCAGCCGGGGCGCCCGGCTCCCCACGGTGAGTCCCAGGAAGTGTCCTCGTCGGGCTTGTGGGCCTTCCACAGAGCGAAGTCAAGCGGGTCCTCCTTGAGCGAGGCGACACCCGCCTCCTCGCCCTGGTCCATGTCCTCTGCCCGGCGGTTGGACAGCTTGCCGTAGGGCTCAAAGCTGCGCACCCGGAAGTAGACGTCTCCGCTGGACTCATAGGCGTGGCCCGCATCGATCAGATCGGAGATCAAGGCAACGATGCCGTCGATCGTCTCCGTCGCCAGCGGCTCAGCGTCGGGGCGCCCCAACCCGAGGCGGTCGGTGTCCTCCACGTAGGCCTTGGTCATCAGCGCGGCAAACCGCGCCGACGCCTCCCCCGCCACCCCCCCCGCCACGTAAATATTGTGGTTGATGTCGGTGACGTTGACGACCAGCTTCGTGCGGTAGCCCTCGGAGCGCAGGAAGCG
>JBBDYO010000025.1:28708-37310 GCA_040901495.1 Solirubrobacterales bacterium | reverse complement strand
CAGCTCTTCTCGCGCGGCTCCGGCTACCTGCTCTACCGGCTCGTCGACGACAGCTTCGACTACTGCTTCCCGATGCTGCGCAAGATCGGCAACAAGCTCGACGCGCTCGAGGACGACATCTTCGACGGTCGCTCCGAGGAGGTCGTCCGCGACATCTCCAACGTCAAGCAGGAGATCATCAACTTCCGCAAGGTGATCCGCCCCCAGCGGCCGGTCCTGCGCGATCTGGAGAAAGTCAAGCAGCGCTACCTGGCGACCGACCTCGACCTCGAGATCTACTTCGACGACATCGTCGACGCCCACGAGCGGATCTGGGACATGCTCGAGAACTACAAGGAGGTGGTCGAGGCGCTGGCCGAGACCAACGAGTCGGTGATCTCCCACAACGTCAACGACATCCTCCGCGTGCTCACCTCGATCAGCGTCATCGTCCTGCCGCTGACCCTGATCGCCAGCATCTGGGGCGCCAACGTCCATGTGCCCGGCGAGGGAGACTCAACGGCCTTCTGGATTCTGCTCGGCGCGATGGTGGCGATGCTGGTCGGCATGGTCGGCTACTTCCGCAATCGCGGCTGGCTGTAGCCTGCCGCCCCAGTGGCAAATTTCCGCATCTGGGCGCCGTGGCGCCTCGCCTACGTGAAGGACGCATCGAAGGACATCGAGGAGGACTGCATCTTCTGCGCCAAGCCGGCCGCGGAGGATGACCGGGAGAACCTGATCGTCCACCGCGGCGAGCGCTGCTTCGTGATCCTCAACCTCTTCCCCTACACCAACGGGCATCTGATGGTGGCGCCCTACGAGCACATCGGCCGCCTCCAGGACCTGCCCGCCGAGACGATGGCCGAGATGATGGAGCTCGCGCAGCGGGCGATGGGCCGACTCGAGGAGATCTATGACCCGCACGGCTACAACGTCGGCTTCAACCAGGGCCGCGTCGCGGGCGCGGGGGTCGAGCACCACATCCATCTTCACGTCGTGCCGCGCTGGGGCGGGGACACCAACTTCATGCCGGTGATCGCCGACACCAAAGTGATGCCCCAGACCCTCGAGCAGAGCTACGAGGCGCTGAAAGGCAGCTTTGACTGAGCCGCCGCCGCTCGCGCCCCCCGGCATCTTCAAGGCGTACGACATCCGGGGCCTCTACGGCACCGAGATGGATGAGACGACCGCGCACGCGATCGGCCGCGCCTTCGCCCGCGTCCTCGGCCGGCTGCGCGACAAGGAGCCGAGCGAGCTGCGGGTCGGGCTGGGTCGCGACATGCGGCTGACCGCGCCGGCGATGGCGGCGGAGCTGCGCGACGGCCTGATCTTCGAGGGCGCCACGGTGCTCGACGCCGGCATGGTCGCCACCGAGATGCTCTACCACCTGGTCGGCTCGCGCGAGCTCGACGGGGGCGCGATGGTCACCGCCTCCCACAACCCAAAGACCTATACCGGCGTCAAGCTGGTCCGCGAGGGGGCCCTGGCGCTCTCCGGGGACGCCGGGATCGGCGACGTGCGGCGTGAGATCGAAGCCGGTCTCGGCCACGCCCCTGGCGGCGGCTCCTTCGAAGAGGTCGACGTCTGGGAGGAATACCGCTCCCACGCCCTCTCCTTCATCGATCCCGAGAAGGTGAAGCCGATGCGCGTGGTGGTCGACGGGGGCAACGGGATGTCGGGCCCGATGGTCGGGCCGATCCTGAGCAAGCTCGGCCTCGAGCTGGAGGAGATGTACTTCGAGCCCGACGGCGAGTTCCCCGACCACGAACCGAACCCGCTGCTGGAGGAGAACCGGCGACTGATCATCGAGCGGGTGCGCTCCACCGGCGCTGATCTCGGGATCGCCTGGGACGGGGACGCCGACCGCTGCTTCTTCATCGACGGCGACGGCGAGTTCTGCGACGGCGACTTCGTCTGCGCGCTGCTCGCCCGGGCTGCCCTGGCAAGGAACCCGGGCGCGACGATCCTCTGCGACCCCCGCTCGAGCCGCGCGGTCCCCGACCTCGTCACGGCGGAGGGCGGACGTTCCGAGCTCTCCCGGGTCGGCCACGCGTTCTTCAAGATCCGGATGCGCGAGGAGGGCGCTGTCTTCGGCGGCGAGGTCTCCGGCCACTACTACTTCCGCGACTTCTGGTGCGCCGACTCGGGGACGATTCCGGCGCTGTTGATGCTGGAGCTGCTCTCGGTCGACGGGCGGGCATTGGCGGAGCTGATGTCGGAGTTCCGCTCGCGTTACTTCATCTCCGGGGAGATCAACTCCGAGGTCGCCGACCCTGAGGCCAAGATCGAGGAGATCGCCGCTCGCTATTCCGATGGCGAGCAAACCAGGCTGGATGGGATCTCTGTCGACTACCCGGACTGGCACTTCAACGTCCGGCCCTCCAATACCGAGCCGCTGCTCCGCCTCAACCTCGAGTCGCTCGTCTCCCGTGAGGACATGGAGGCGAAACGCGACGAGGTTCTGGGGTTAATCCGCGCGTGAGCCCGCAGACTCCCGAGGAGGCGCTCGCCCAGGCTGAGGCCGCGGGCATCCACTGCCTCCGCATCCCCACCCCGTTCGCGGTCGGGCGGGTCAACTGCTACCTGCTCGAGGACCAGCCCCTGACCCTGATCGACACCGGCCCCAACTCAGGCAAGGCGCTCGACGAGCTGCAGGGCCAGCTCGCCGCGCGCGGGCACTCGATCGACGACCTCGAGCTGCTGATCGTCACCCACCAGCACATCGACCACCTCGGCCTGGTCGAGATCGTCGTCGAGCACTCCGGGGCCGAGGTGGCGGCTATCGGGGTCGCCGCCGAGCGACTCGGCAACTTCGACGAGGACGCCGAGGCCGAGGACCGCTTCGCGGTCGAGCTGATGTTGCGCAGCGGCATCCCCGAGGAGGTGACGGCCGCGCTGCAGAGCGTCTCGCGCAGCTTCCGCGGCTGGGGCTCGCACGTGGCGGTGACCAAGCCGCTCGGCGACGGCGAGCGGCTCTCCTTCGGCAACCGGACCCTGGAAGCACTGCACCGGCCCGGCCACAGCCCCTCCGACACCGTCTTCTGGGACGAGGAGAGACGGATCCTGATCGCCGCCGACCACCTCCTCCCCCACATCTCCTCCAACCCGCTGATCAGCCGCCCGCTCGACGGCTCGACCGAGCGGACGCAGGCGCTCGTCACCTACATCGAATCGATGCGCAAGACGCGGGAGATGCCGGCCGAGATCGTCCTTCCCGGGCATGGCGAGCCGATCGTCGACCACGTTGCCCTGATCGACGATCGCATCGCCAAGCACGAGCGGCGCAAGGAAAAGATCTACAAGCTGATCGCCGAGCGCCCGTGCAGCGGCTATGAGATCGCCCAGGCGATCTGGGGCAACGTCGCCGTCACCCAGGCCTTCCTAACCCTCTCGGAGGTGATCGGCCACGCCGACCTGCTCGTCAACGAGGAACGGGTCCGCGAAGTCGACGACGGGGAGGTGATCCGCTATGAGACGACCGGGTAAACGGACCGGCAAGAAGCGGATGCTGATCATCGTCAACCCCTACGCGACGACGGTCTCCAACCGGCTGAAGAACCTGGTGGTCTACGCGCTGCAGGGACGCTACGAGGTCGAGACCGTCTCGACCGAGTCCCAGAACCACGCGACCGAGATCGGCCGCGAGGTGAAGGACCACGGCTACGACGTGGTCGTCGCCTTCGGTGGCGACGGGACGCTGAACGAGGTCGCCAACGGGCTCGCCGGCACGGACGTGCCGATCTCGGTGCTGCCGGGGGGATCCACCAACGTCGTCTGCCGCACGCTCGGCATCCCCAACGACGTGGTCGACGCGACCGAGCACCTGCTCGCCGTGGCCGACGATTGGGCTCCCCGCAAGATCGACCTCGGCATGGTCAACGAGCGCTACTTCGTCTTCTCCTGTGGTGTCGGGATCGACGCCACCGTGGTGAAGCGCGTCGACGCTCACCCCAGGCTGAAGTCGCGGGCCGGCCCCTACTACTACACCTGGTCGGCGATCTCGGCCTTCTACCGCAGCTACATGCTCAGCCCGGTCAGGCTGCGCGTCGACGTGAACGGCAAGAGCGTCGAGGGGATCACCGCCCTGGCCCAGAACTCCGACCCGTTCACCTACTTCGCCGCCCGTCCGGTGCGCGTCTGCGAGGGGATGGAGATAGACGACGGCACTCTTTCGCTCGGCGTCTTGAAGCGCGCGGCCCAGCGCGACATGCCGACCCTGATCCCCCGCCTCTTCAGCGAAAAGCACGCGGCCGCGGGGCATCGCCAGATCGAGCACTTCGAAGGCGTGACCGAGGCGCACATCGCCTCGATCTCCGTGAGCAAGGACGGGACCACCCGGCCCTTCCAGGTGCAGGTCGACGGCGACTACATCGGCGAGCACACCGAGCTCGCGCTGCGGGTCGTCCCCGGCGCGCTCACGGTGATCGCCTGAGGCTCAGCCGGCCGGGGTGATTCGGTACGCGTCGAAGACGGACTCGACGTTGCGCAGGCGGGAGATGCACTGTTTCAGCTGCTCGGTGTCGCCAACCTCGACGACGAAGCGGTTGGTGACCATCGGCTGCCTGGTCGTACAAGTCGCCCCGATGATGTTGATCCCCGCCTCCGCGAAGGTTCGCGAGAGATCCTCGAGCAGACGGGTGCGATCGTAGGCGTCGACCCGTAGCTCGACTCGATAGGAGGCCTTGTTCTCGCCGTCCCAGCTGACGTCGACGAACCTTTCCGGCGCCTTTTTCAGCGCCTTGACGTTCTTGCAGTCGGTGCGGTGGATGGTGATGCCGCGCCCGAGCGAAACATAGCCGGCGATCTCGTCCCCGGGCACCGGACGGCAGCACTTGGCCAGGCGCACGGCGACGTTTTCAGCGCCCTTGACGCTGATGCCAAAGCTCGAGGCCTCCTTGGTCCGCCGCGCCTTGTCCTCGCGGGCGCCCGCGAAGCCGACCGGCTCGTCCTCGTCGACCGCCTCGCCGGCCTTCAGCCTCTGCATCAGCTTGTTCGCGACGGCCCCGCTCGAGATCTTGCCCTGGCCCAGGGCGATGTAGAACTCGGTTGCTTTGCGGAAGCCCATCTCGCGGATCACGTCCGCGAGCAGCGGCGACATCGCCAGCTTCTGCATCGGCAGACCCCGCTTGCGCAGGGCCTCTTCCAGGCCCTCGCGGCCGTCTCGCTCCGCGTCCTCGCGACGCTCCTGTTTAAAGAAGGCGCGAATCTTGTTGCGGGCTCTGCTGGTCCGCACCAGGTTGAGCCAATCGCGCGAGGGACCGCGCTTCTGTTTGGCCGTCAGGACCTCGACGATGTCGCCCGAGCGCAGCTGGTAGTGCAGCGGCACGATGCTGCCGTTGACCTTGGCCCCAACGCAGCGGTGGCCGACGTCGGTATGCACCGCGTAGGCGAAATCGAGCGGGGTCGAGCCGGCGGAGAGGTTTTTCACCTCGCCCTTGGGGGTGAAGACGAAGACCTCGTCCTCGAACAGGTCGACCTTCAGCGACTCGAGGAACTCGGTCGGATCCTGGTCGCCCTCGGCCTCGACGAGGTGGCGCAGCCAGGTCATCTTCTCCCGCTGTGGGTCGTCGGCGCCCCCCTCTTTGTAGGCGACGTGCGCGGCGACCCCGTACTCGGCGAGGCTGTGCATCTCGGCCGTGCGGATCTGGATCTCCAGAGGCTTGCCTTCGGGCCCGATCACAGTCGTGTGAAGCGCCTGGTACATGTTGGCCTTCGGCATCGCGACGAAGTCCTTGAAGCGCCCGGGCAGGGGCTTCCAGAGCGAGTGGATGACGCCGATCGCGCCGTAGCAGTCCTTGACCGAGCCGACGATCACCCGCATCGCGGTGAGGTCGAAGATCTCGTTGAACTCGCGGCCCTTCTTGGCCATCTTCGTGTAGATCGAGTAGAAGTGCTTGGCGCGGCCGGAGATCTCGGCCTCGATGCCGACCTGCTCCAGCTCCTCGGCGAGGAACTGGCCGGCGTCGGAGACATAGGACTCGCGCTCGTCGCGCTGCTGGGCGACGAGCTGCTTGATCTCCGCGTACTTGCGCGGGTGCAGGGTGGCGAAGGCGAGGTCCTCCAGCTCCCACTTGATCGCGTGGATCCCCAGCCGGTGCGCCAATGGGGCGTAGATCTCCAGCGTCTCGTGCGACTTCGCCGTCTGTTTCTGCTTCGGCAGGGCGCCGAGCGTGCGCATGTTGTGGAGCCGGTCGGCCAGCTTGATCAGGATCACCCTGACGTCGGTGGCCATCGCCACCATCATCTTGCGGTAGTTCTCCGCCTGCCGCTCGTCGCGGCTCTCGAAGGTCATCCCGGTCAGCTTGGTGACGCCGTCGACCAGCTGGGCGATCTCCTCGCCGAACTCGCTGCGGATCTCATCGAGGCTGGCGGTGGTGTCCTCGACGGTGTCGTGCAGCAGCGCCGCGCAAAGTGTCGCCGTGTCGAGTCGCATCCCGGCGCATATCTGTGCGACGCCGACGGGGTGGGTGATGAACTCGTCGCCCGAGCGGCGCATCTGCTCGGCATGGCGGTCGCAGGCGAACTCAAAGGCGCGCGAAACCGCCTCGCGGTCGATCTCGACAGCGCCCAGCCCATCCTCGCGGGCACCGTTGGCACCGTCCTTCTCGGCGCCGAGGTCGAACTCCTCGACCACGGCAAAGACGTCGGCCAGCAGCTCCTTGTGCTCTAGCGCTGTTTGCGTCGATCGAGGAATTGGCGATTCTCCTGACAGCGAGTGGTGTAGGCCTGAAACGCCTTGGAGCGCTCCAGATTCGTCTCCTCTGAGGATACGACCCCCACAGTCCCACCACCGCTATCCGGCGAACCCCGCACGATCCCGAGCTCATCGAGAACGCGGAAGCACCGCGCTGCGCTCTCGGGGCTGCGCTGGTGCAGCCCACTCCCGCGCAGTGCGGCCAGCAACTCCTCCCCGCTTGCCTCACCCGCGTCGCGAAGATCCTTGAAGGCGGCAACCGCCTGCCGGCGCTGGGCGAATTCGTCCTCGAGGGCCGAGATCGCAAAGGGCACCTCGCCCTCGCCCCAGACTTCGTGCAGGAATCCTGTCCCCTCCTTGCCGGCGAGGGGACTCGTAGCCAGGCGCTCCTCCCGCGCAGAAGGCGGAACGTCGACGAGGACCACGTGCTCGAAGTCGCCGGCGAGGCCAGGTGCGGCTCGCAGGGCCGCGTAGTCGGTGAGGGCCAGTCCCCCTTTGGCACCGCTGGCGAGCGAGCCCACGGCATCCTCCGCACAACGCCGGCAGGCGATCCCGGCGACCCCGCCGTTGAAGCGGGCCAAGCTGGCCGCACCGCTGGCGAGGGCGGCACGGCGCGAGGCGTCGGCGCAAACCGCAAGCACTCCCGCACCGCTGGAGACAAGCTCGGCGATGACCGCCGCGGGGGAAGCCTCGTGACCCACCACCGTTCTCTTGACTGACGGCATCGAATCATCCGCCACCTCCGACCCACCGGGGTCCAGGGCGAGCTCTCGATCGAACCGCCGCCACCACTCGTCCTCCGGGCACTCGCAGGAGTGCAGAGGCTCCGCTTCGGGAGCGACCTCCAGTGGGTACAGCTCCTTCAGCACGACGCGCGGCTCGACCGAGCCGTTCCAGCGATTGACCTCGAGGCGCACGGCGGCGTCAACCGGATCGTCCTCACCAACCCCAAGCGTCGAGCGGCCGAAGGCGACGGCCAGCGCACGGTGGGAGCCGCTGCGGAGGCTGAAGCGAGCGTGCTTGCCTTCCCCCATCGTCCGCACGTCGCCGACCCGAGCAGAGGGCACGAGTAGCCGCACGCCGGGGTTGCCCATCCCAAACGGGCCCATCTGTTCCAGCTCCTCGGCGAGCCCAAGCGCCAGGCCGGAGCCGCCGATCATCGCGTCGATTCGCTCGGTGCGCTTCAGGTCCTCGGGACCGAGGACCTCGACCGCGTGCGCGACGAAGGCTTCGCGGAAGGCATCGATGTTCTCGGCCTCGATCTCCAGGCCCGCCGCCGCCCGGTGCCCTCCGAACCGGACGAGATGCTCCGAGCACGCCCGCAACCCCGCGAGCAGGTCGAACCCCGGGATGCTGCGACCAGAGCCACGACCTTTCCCCTCGCCGTCGAGCGCAATGACGACCGCCGGTCGGTAGTGGCGCTCGACGAGGCGAGACGCGACGATGCCGATTACGCCAGGATGCCACCCCTCTCCGGCCAGAACGAAGGCCGGTGCTTCGCGCAGCTCCTCGGAGAGCTCGCGCCGAGCCGCCTCGGCCTCCGAGCTCGCTTTTCTCTCGGTCGTCTGGCGCTCGCTGTTGGCGCGATTCAGCTCCTTGGCGATCTCCTCCGCTCGCCCCTCATCCTCGGTGAGGAAAAGCTCAACTCCCGCATCGGCCCTATACAGCCGTCCAGCGGCATTGATCCGAGGCCCCAAACGGAATGACAGATCCCCCTCGTCGATCTGGCTCGTCTTACAACCAGCAGCTTTGAGCAAGGCCCGAATGCCAGGCCGCCGAGCCCGCCGAACCTCCTCAAGCCCCCGCCTTACGAGTGCCCGGTTCTCCCCCACTAGGGGCACCACGTCGGCGACTGTCGCCAGCGCGACTAGATCGAGGTCTTGAGAGGCGTCGGGGGTGGGGTCCCCGGGCTCGCGTTCGCGAGGAGTT
>JBBDYO010000025.1:10794-28698 GCA_040901495.1 Solirubrobacterales bacterium | reverse complement strand
CCCCCCCCCCCCCCCCCCCCCCCCCCCCCCGCCTCGCGCAAGGCGCAAGCTAGTTTCCAGGCGACCGCTGTGCCGCACAGCTCCTCGAAGGGGTAGCCGTCAACAGCTGGATGAAGAATCGGGCAGTCGGGCAGCTCCGCGGCTGGCTGGTGGTGGTCGGTGACGATTACGTCCATCCCGAGTGAACGTGCAAGCGCCACCTCCTCGACCGCGGTGATTCCACAGTCGACGGTGATCAGCAGCGAGACGCCACGCTGCGCTAAGAGCTCGACATTATTGGGTCGGAGGCCGTAGCCGTCGCCTACGCGGTCGGGAATCAGCCAGTCGCACTCTGCCCCGAGGCCGCGAAGCGTGCCGACCAAGATCGACGTGGCGCAGACACCGTCGACGTCGAAGTCCCCGTGGACGACGATCTGCTCACCCGCCTGGACCGCGGCGAGAACCCGCTCCACGACAACCCCCATCGACTTGAAGGCGCTTGGCGGGTGTGACTCGTCGGCGTCCAGAAAGGTCCGGGCGGCCTCAGGCGTCCGGTAGCCGCGGCGGACGAGGGTGACCGCCACCGGCTCGCTCAGCCCCAGCCCCTCGGCCAACGCCCGCGCCTCGCGGTAGGAGTAGGGATCCGCCTTATAGGCGCCGATTGCCTCCATAGCCCAACCAGGCTAGGAAGCGCCCCGGACAGCGCCTCGCGCGCATCCCGAAGGCAAGCGCGGCGCGTTAGAGGGCCTTTATTTAGAACAGGTTCTTAGGCCCGCTGTTCGCCACGGACGCCGATCACCCAGACGATGGCGAGGCCGATCGCCACTCCGGGGATCGCGATCAGCGCCGTCCCGATGTCGGTGTTCCCAAGCCCGCGCCCGACAATCAGTTCCACGATCCCTCCGAAAGCGACAGCGCCGACCACCGCGCCGATGAACGCGCCGACGATTCCCTGCCAGAAGCGGTCCGGCAGGAAGATGGTGAAGTGCCAGAGGGCGATTCCCATCGTGAACCAGACGACTAGCGCCATGATCTAGCGGTTCCTCCCGTGCTTGCGTCGTTGCTGTCGGCGTTTCTGCCGGCGTGCGTCCCTCTCCTGACGCACCGCGGCGTCAGGATCGGAATCATCGGTAGGCGGCTCACCATCGGATGAGGCATCGGCCACGCCGTCGCCCCCAGGCTGCTCGGCGGTCATCGCGGTCGGTGACGACTTCGGAGCCTCCTCCGGTGTCAGAGGAGGCTCCTGAATCTCCCCGTCGGTGGCCCAGTCGTCCTCCAGCTTTGCCAGCTCGACTTCGTCGGCGAAGGCCGGGACCGTGCCGCTGGCCTCGACGATGCGGTCATGGCGGCGGGCAAAGCCGAGCTCGCGTTCCTTCCACGCGTTCAGCACCGGCGAGGCGATGAAGATCGACGAGTAGGTACCCGAGAAGATGCCGACCATCATCGCGAAGGCAAAGTCCTGCAGGGTGGTGCCGCCGAAGACCAGCAGCATGCCGACCAAGAAGACCGAGGAGAGACCGGTGATCAGCGACCGCGTCAACACCTCGCTCATCGAGCGGTTGACGATCTGCGAGAAGGCAGCGCGCGGCATCCGCGGCACGTTCTCCCTGATCCGGTCGAAGACGATCACGCAGTCATAGAGCGAGTATCCGAGGATGGTTAGGAAGGCGGCCACGGTCGCGCTCGACACCTCGCGATCGGCCAGCGAATAGACGCCGGCTGTGATCAGGATGTCGTGGGCGACCGCGATCAGCACCGGCACCGCGTACTTCGCTTCGAAACGGAACGCGACGTAGCCCGCGATAAGCAGCAGCGAGAAGATGATTGCGAGGACGGCGCTGCGCGCTATCTGCGCCCCGAATGTGGGGCCGATGCTGGTGTTTTCAAAGCTGCCCGGCTGGATGCCGAACTCCGATTGCAGGGCCCCGCGCACCTCCGCCACTCCTTCGGGCTGCAGCTCCTTGGCCTGGATCTGGAAGCCAGTGCCGAACTGGTCGTTCTCGGTTTCCTGAATCTCCGCCTCTCCCAGGCCCTCCTCCTCCAGCCCACTCCTCACGTCTTCCACCGTCAAGCTGCGCTCGGGGGCAAAGTTGATTCGCGTGCCGGATTCGAAGTCGATGCCGAAGTTGAGCTGATTCGTGGCGAGTGAGATCGCGCCGATCGCCAGGATCGCCCCCGATATGGAGAAGAACCAGCGGCTGGCGCCGATGAAGTTGAAGCGCCACCTGACCTTCGACTCCTCCTCGCTCGCCCCAACCAAACGCGGTGAGCTGAGCAAAAGCCCCCGCCCGAAGACCCCGAGGAGGGCCTGGGTGAAGACGACAGCGGTGAACAACGAGACAATCGTTCCAACGAAAAGGGTGAACGCGAAGCCTTTGACGCCGGCCGTGGCGAGCACGAAGAGAATGAACGCCGTGAGCAGGGTGATGACGTTTGCGTCGATGATCGTCCCGATGCCGCGGCGATAGCCCACCGCGATCGACGCCCGGAGGCTGCGACCCGCCCGCACTTCCTCTTTGATTCGCTCGAAGATCACGATGTTGGCGTCGGCGGCGACGCCAATCGTCAGGATCAGGCCGGCAATCCCCGGCAGGGTCATCGTGATCGGGATCAGCTCGACCAGCGCAAAGAAGACAGCCGCGTAGACCGCAAGGCCAAGGGTCGCCACGACCCCGAGCAAGCGGTAGTAAAGGATGAGGAAGAGGATCACCAGGGCAAGGCCGATCAGGCCGGCCTTCAGCCCCTGGTCGAGCGCCTGTTCGCCAAGAGTGGCCGAGACCTGGGTCTGACTGATCAGCTTCAGGTTGACCGGCAGGGCGCCGATCTGCAGGATGGTGGCGATGTCCTGGGCTTCCTGGATGTCCTGGAAGCCACCTGAGATCTGCGCTCCGAGCCGCCCGTCGATGCCGTCGGGGTTCTCGTTGAAGTTGATAATCGGACGGGTCTTGACCTCGTTGTCGAGCACCACGGCGAAGTGGCCGGACAGCTGTTCGGCTTCTTCGCCCGAAGGGGAGCCGATCGCCCTCTGCTGGCCGCGAAGGGCGATTGCGCGAGTCACTTCCTGGAAGGCCTGCTGGCCGTCGTCGGTGAAGCTGAAGGTGACGTTGGGCGCGCCGAATTCGTCGGTTTCCTGCTTCGGGTCGGTGATGTCGGTTCCCGCCAGCGCCGGGTCGTCGTTCAGCGCATACCAGCCTGGGTCTGCGTCGTCGAGGGTCGCCCCGCTGGCATCCGAGGGCAGCTCGGAGACGACGATGGTCCCCGGCGGAATGGTGAGCACGATCCCCTTACGAGAGCGTTTTTCCCCGGTCGGGCTGATGTAGAGATCCCTCTCCTTGAACTCAGGGCCGGCGATCAGCTCATGGTCTTTGTCGCGCTTGAACAGGTAGTAGCGGGTTTTGTTGGTCGAGCAATCCCCGCAGTCGGGATTCGGCGGCTGTTCCGCCGCCAGCTTGACCGCGCTGTAAGCGTTCGGGAAGGCGCCTGAGAGCACGAGCTGGGCGTTTTCGTCTTTTTTCGGCGGCCGCCCCGCCTCATCCCATTCCTCTTCTGCTTCTTTCAGCGCTCCCGGCGAGGGTGTCGGCGTCCCGCCGATCGCCCGCTCGGGCCCGATCAGGTTCGGTTCCCAGTCGTAGAAGTGGAGCTGCGCGGTCGTCCCCACCTGGTCGATCGCGCGCTGGGCGTTGGTGACGTCGGGGAGGCTGACCGAGATCTCGGTGGTGCCGAGGCGAGAGACTTCCGGCTCGGCCACGCCGAAGCGGTCGATTCGCTCGCGGATGATTTCGATCGATCGATCGATGTCTTCGTTGGTCACCTCCTTGACCTGCCCGGTGGGCGTCGCCTGGTAGACGAGTTCGACGCCTCCTTTCAGGTCCAGGCCAAGCCTGGTGGGCTTGGTGGCGATCACCAGCAGCGAGGTGGCGATCAGGAGAAAGACGAAGAGCAGGATGAAGAGATTGCCGCGGCGCCTGATCACTGCTTCCCTAGCCCTCCGGAGTCAGAACGAGCAGCAGGCCGCCGTCATCGTCGTAGGCGGGAAACACGTCGGCAACCGCTTCGGCGGGAATGTCGCCCTCCGCGTTGACGGAGACCCGCTTGCCGAGCGATCGCACCCCCCACTCCAGCGACGTCTCGATCGGATCGCCGCCACCGTTCCCAGCCTTGCCCGCGCGGGCTTTGCGGGCGTCGTCGACCCGCAGCCACTGCAGCCCGAGGACTTCCTTCACCGGGCGCCCGATCACGTCCTCATCGGTGAGCCCGGTCAACTCGTAGCTCCCGCGGCCGGCATCGATCACCCGCGCCTCCCGATCGCAGACGAAGAAGGCGGCGTTCGGCGCCGGGTAATAGTCGTCGAGCAGCTCAAAGACAAATCCGAATCCGCACTTCGAGCACCCCTTCGGACGGGCGCTGAATCCCGCCGTCCGGTCTGAGCTGACCTCCCGGTTGCCGCAGTTGGGGCAGATGAAGAATGGCATTCCCCGACAGGCTACTCAGAACAGGCTCCGTGCTCCTTCGGGGGCTGGGATCCCAAGGTGCTCATATGCCCGCTCAGTGAGGACGCGACCACGCGGGGTGCGCTTCAAGAGACCCTGCTGGAGCAGATAGGGCTCGAGCACGTCCTCGATCGTGTCGTGCTCCTCGCCAACCGCGACGGCCAGGGTCGAGAGGCCAACCGGACCGCCGGCAAACTTGGAGGCGACCGTTTCGAGCAAGTTGCGATCGCTCCGGTCGAGCCCGTTGGCGTCGACCTCGAGCATCGCCAGGGCGGCGGCCGCGACCTCACTGTCGATCGCCCCCTGGCCCTTGACCTGAGCGAAGTCCCGAACCCGTTTGAGCAGGCGATTGGCAACCCTCGGGGTACCGCGAGAGCGCTCGGCGATCGTGCGCGCCCCCTCAGCGTCGATCTCGACCTCGAGGATCCGCGCCGAGCGCTCGACGATCTCAGCCAGGTGGTCGGGGCTGTAGTGCTCGAACCGGTGGCAGACCCCGAAGCGATCGCGCAGGGGCGTCGTCAGGAGGCCCGCGCGCGTCGTCGCGCCGACCAGCGTGAACGGTGGCAGCGGAAGCGTGACGGTTCGCGCCCCGGCCCCCTGGCCGAGCACCACGGGAAGCTCGCTGTCCTCCATCGCCGGGTAGAGGGTCTCCTCCACGGCTCGGCCGAGGCGGTGGATCTCGTCGATGAAGAAGACGCTGCCGGGCTCCAGGGCGGTCAGGAACGAGGCGATGTCCGCCTTCCGCTCCAGTGCCGGCCCGGCGGTCTGGACCAACGGCACTTCCATCTCAGCCGCGACGATGTGGGCGAGAGAGGTCTTGCCAAGGCCCGGGGGGCCGGCCAACAGGACGTGGTCGAGCGGCTCGCCTCTCCCCCGCGCCGCCTCGATGAAGATCGCCAGCTGTTCGGTGACCTGCTCCTGGTTGACGAAATCAGCCAGGCTCGGCGGGCGCAGCGAATGGTCGAGCTCCTCGTCGGGAACGTCGGCTCGAGCGTCGTGAACGCGGACCTCGGCATCCACCGGAACCGGCTCGTCCTCGATCCCGGGCGTTCGAATGCGATTAGATCCGATGTCGGGCGAGTCGCTCATGCGGCCCTACTTGTCCCGGCCTTGCGCAGCGCGGTGGAGATCAGGTCCTCGGCACTGGCGCCCTCGACCCCGTTCAGCAGTTCCTCGGCCTCCGCCGGGGCGTAGCCAAGGCCGACGAGACCGTCGCGGGCCAGCGAGCGGGTGTCCCCGCCGCCCGCCGCGATTCCCGCAGCGACGTCCTCCTCGAGCGCCCCCGCGACCTTCTCGCGAAGCTCGACGATGATCCGCTCGGCGGTTCGCTTCCCAATCCCCGGAACAGCCTGGAAGCGTTTTGCATCGCTGGCGGCTATCGCTCGCGACAGCTCGCGGGCGGAGCCCCCCGAGAGCACGGCGATCGCCACCTTCGGGCCGATCCCGCTGACCGAGGTCAGCAGGCCAAAAAGATCGCGCTCCTCCTCGGAGGCAAAGCCGAAGAGGGCCAACGAGTCCTCGCGGGAGACAAGCTCTGTGTGCAGGAAGGCCTCGCTCCCCATCGCGGGGACCGACTTCAGCGTTTCGGATGAGACCGTGAGCCGGTACCCAACGCCCGCGGCGTCGATCACCACGTGGTCGGAACGCCGCACCATCACCTCTCCCCGGACGGCGGCGATCATCCCGCCAGCCTGCTCTCGGCTGTCGCGGCATCGGCCAGTTGGGTCGCCTCCCGGCGACCGGCGCCACCGCCATGGCAGATCGCAACTGCCAGCGCGTCGGCGGCGTGGTCGGGAGTTGGCGGATCGGGCAAGCCGAGCAGAGTCCCGACCATGCGCTGGACCTGCTTCTTGCCGGCCGCGCCGGACCCGCAGACCGCCATCTTGATCGCCTGCGGCGTGTAGGCAAAGCACGGGACCTCGCGTTCGGCGGCCGCCAGCATCGCGACCCCGCTCGCCTGTCCCACCGCCATCGCCGAGCGGACGTTCTTGCCGAAGTAGACATCCTCGAGCGCCAGGGCCTTTGGCTCGTGCCAGGCGATCAGCTCCGCGAGGGCACGGTGGATCCGCTGCAGGCGCCGCTCGAGCGGCAGCTCCGCAGACGTGGTGACGACGCCGCCATCGAGAGCAGCCATGCGATTCCCCTCGACTCTGACGATGCCGAAGCCGAGGTTTGCCGCTCCCGGGTCGATGCCCATTACAACTTGCATAACGGGTTGATTCTGTGAAACGGCCCGGATGCCTTTTACGCGACGGGCTCTTCGAGGCCTCGAAGGCCATCGGCTTCCGGGGTGCCGTTTGCCATCCTATGAAGCAGGATGCCCCCGGAGACAGCCACACATCCACACGGCGCCAGTCGCGCCGTTGCGGCAAGTGTGGTCTTCGTCGCGATGCTGTTTGCGGCGCTGTCGCTGTGGACGGTGATCCCGCTGAGCTGGATCTACATCGGCTCGAAGGTCGCCTCCACCCAGTTCCCCAGCCAGGGCCCGTATGCGGTCGTCGCCGTCGGGATCATCATCTCGATCCTGCTCGTCGCTTGGATCATCGGCCGGCTCAACGCTCTCTACATGCGGATCACCGGCACCAACCGGCTGACGCCGATGCGACCGAGCTGGATGAAGAGCATGCGTGACACCACGGCGCCGGTGGGCACCACCACCGTCGTCGAGGCGGTCCTGATGGGATCGGTCCTACTCGCCGGGCTCGTCTTTGTCGCCTGGTTCTTCCTGCTCGCCGGCTCGCCGCTGCCGAGCCAGTAGCTAGGGGGTCTAACCTCCTAAACGACGAACTTCCCGTCGACCTGGAAGTCCTCCCCGTCGACGACGATCTTGCCCCCGAGGCGCAGGTCGCAGACCAGGTCGGTGTGAACGGCTGAGTCGTTGACGCCGCCCGACTCCGGGTAGCTCTTGCCGACCGCCATGTGGACCGTGCCGCCGATCTTCTCGTCCAGCAGGACCTCGCGCGTGCCGCGATCGATCGCGTAGTTGGTCCCTATCCCCAGCTCGCCGAGACGGCGAGCGCCGGGGTCGGTGTCGAGCAGCTTGATCAGGAACTCCTCCCCGCGTTCGGCGCTTGCATCGACGACCTTGCCCGCGTCGAAACGCAGCCGCACGCCGGCGACCTCGCGACCGCCGATCGTCGCCGGCAGGTGGAAGGTCACCTCACCCTGCACCGAGTCCTCGACCGGACCGGTGAAGAACTCGCCGTCGGGCATGTTGTGGCGGCCATCGCAGGGGATGAACGTGCGTCCGGCGATGCCCAGCGTGATGTCGGTCCCCGCGGCCACGACGCGGACCTCCTCGTGGCCCTCGATCTTCTCCGCCAGCCGCTTGGTCTCGGTCGAGGCGCGCTCCCAGGCGGTCAAAGGGTCACCGTCGCTCGCGAGACAGGCCCCGTAGTAGAAGTCCTCGTAATCGGCCAGACTCATCTCGGCCTCGGAGGCGTAGGCGTTGGTCGGGAAGAGCGTGTAGCACCACCGGTACTCGCCCTTGGCGCTGCGCTCCATCGCCCGACTAAGCAGGTCTCCCATCGCGAGCTGGCGCCGTTGCTGGCGCTCGGGCGGTACCCCCGAGAGCTCGCGCGTGTTGCTGCTGGCGCCGATCGCGATGCGGACGTCGACGTTCTCGAGCAGCCATTCGGAGACCGGTGAGACCCAGTCGAGCTGGTCATCGCCGGCGTGCTTGAAGTAGGTGGCTGACTGGCCGTCGAGGGAGACGTTGAGAATCGGGTTGGCGCCCGCCTTCAGCACCTCCTCATAGACCGCCAGCAGCAACGGCTCGGCTGCGTTCTCGCCATCGATTGCGACGGTCTCCCCCTCTTTGACCTGGGTCGAGTATCCGACCAGGATCTTCGCCAGGCGCTCCGCCCTAGGGTCTCTCACCGCTCCGCCTCCTCTCGCTCGCCATAAAGGCTCCCGCCGCGCTCGCGGGCAGCCGTCGTCATTGCCATGAAAAGGGCGTGCAGGCGCGAATCGTCACCCAGCTCGGGGTGGAACGCGCAGAGGAGCACACTGCCGGCGCGGGCTGCCACCGGATGGCCCTCGTAGGAGGCGAGAACCTCGACCTCCGTGCCGTGGCGCTCGATCCAGGGAGCGCGGATGAAGACCCCTCGCAACGGCTCATCGCCGATCCCCTCGATCTCCAGGTCGGCCTCGAAGCTCTGCAGCTGCGTTCCGAACGCGTTGCGCCTCGCCGTGATGTCGGCCAGGCCCAGGTGTGCGTCGTCGCAGACGATCATTCCCGCGCAGGTGCCGAAGACCGGCCCGCCGGCCTCATGGTGGGCCCTAATCGCCGGCTCCAGCTCCGCCGACTCGATGCCCATCGTGATCGTGGTGCTCTCCCCGCCGGGAACCACCAATCCGTCCAAGCCCTCCATATCGCGTGGCGCGCGGACCTCGGTCACAGCCGCACCCAACCCGGACAGCATCCGCGCATGGGCTTCGAACCCACCCTGAATCGCAAGTACGCCGATTCGCAGCGCAGATGAGCTCTCAGGCACCGCGATCCTGCAGCAGCGCGTCCGCGGCGGCGAGCTCGGAGATCTCCAAGCCCGGCATCGCCTCGCCGAGGCCGATCGAGGCAGCGGCGACTCGCTCGGGGTCGTCGAAATGCGTGGTCGCCTCGACGATGGCTTTCGCTCGCCGCTCGGGGTCAGCGCTCTTGAATATCCCCGATCCGACGAAGTTCCCTTCCGCGCCCAGCTGCATCATCAGAGCGGCGTCGGCCGGCGTCGCGATGCCCCCCGCGCAGAACAGCGGCACCAGCAGTCCCCCGGCCCCTGAGACCTCGCGGACGACCTCGAGTGAGGCCTGGTGCTCCTTGGCGGCACCCGCCAGCTCCTCGGGGCGCAACTGGCCCAGGCGGGTGATGCCGGATTTGATCTCGCGCATGTGCCGAACCGCCTCGACCACGTTGCCGGTACCGGCCTCGCCCTTGGAGCGGATCATCGCCGCGCCCTCCCCGATCCGGCGAAGCGCCTCGCCCAGGTTCGTGGCGCCGCAGACGAAGGGCACCTCGAAGGCGAACTTGTCGATGTGGTTGCTCTCGTCGGCCGGGGTCAACACCTCGGACTCGTCGATGTAGTCGACCTCGAGCGACTGTAGGACCTGCGCCTCGGCGAAGTGGCCGATCCGGGCCTTGGCCATCACCGGAATCGTCACCGCCTCCTGGATGCCCTTGATCATCGCCGGGTCGGACATCCGCGCGACGCCCCCGTCCTTGCGGATGTCGGCGGGAACTCGCTCCAGCGCCATCACCGCACAAGCACCGGCGGCCTCAGCGATCCGTGCCTGCTCGGCGTCGACCACGTCCATGATCACCCCGCCCTTAAGCATCTCCGCAAGACCGGTCTTAAGCCTGAATGTCGCCCGCTCAGCCATCAGTCGCATATTACGTGGCCGAACTAACCACCCGCCTCCCACGAATCCATCCACGAATCCGCTGCAGTACGTCTCCAGCACGTACTAGAGCGGACTCGATGGGGCTTCCAGGCGACAGGACTCGTTGGCAGGGGCTGCGGCTACTTCAGTTTGTAGGCGCGGATGCGGTCTTTATGGGCCGCTTCGTCACGGGCATAGAGACCGTGAGCGAGAGCCTGAACCAACGCCATAAGAGCTGTGTTACTCCGGGCGAAGGAGGGGCTGTTGGAGGAGTAGTAGAGAGTCTGTTCAGCGTTCTCCCCCACCTCCGACATCGACGCGTCGGATATTGCCAGCGTGTTCGCCTGCCGGTGCACCGCGAGCTTCATCGCCCGCAGCAGAAGTGGGTGGGCGCGGCCGGAAGACAGGACGATGACCAGCGTTTCGTCGTCGATCCGACCCAGTCGCTGCAGGGACTCGCCGCCCGTGCTGGCGACGATCTCGGCGCGAATGTCGAGCAGGCTGAGCGTGTGGCGCAGGTAGCTGGCAAAGAAGGCCATCTGATCGACGCCGACGATCACGATCCGCTGCGATTCGGCAAGCGCCGCGACCGCCCCGTCGACCTGCTCGCGAGTGAGGTTGCGAGCGGTTTCCTCGAGGTTCGCGTAGTCGGCGCCCAGGGATCCCTCCAGCTCGGAGTGATCGAAGGAGAACAGCGCCCCCCCGGGGGTCGCGGTGTTGCCGGCGACCGCCGTGGTGCGGTACTCCTCGATTGCGGCCTGCTGCAGCTCGGGATACCCCTCAAAGCCGAGGGCCTGGGAGAAGCGCACCACCGTCGATGACGAGGTGCTCGCTCTCCGGGCCAGCTCCTCGGCAGTGAGGAAGGCTGCCTCGTCGAGGTGATCGACGATGTAGCGGGCTACGTCTTTCTGAGAGCGCGAGAACTCGTCGAAGCGCTCCTGGATGTAGTCGGACAGGCTTTTGAGACTTGGGGGGGATTTCGTCGCAGTCTTGGTCACGGCGGTCCATTTCGCCGGGTCGGATGTTTTCCCTTCCAATCTGGTTGGATGCTTGTTGCAATGACCCTGGAGCAGGCCCTGCGCATCACCAACCGCAACATGGTCGCGTTCGACCTGGTCCTCGGATCGGCGGCGATCGCGGCTCCAGAGGCGACGCTGCGGGTGCTGGGCCACGACGAGCCCTCCCCGGACGCGGCGCACCTGTTCCGCAGATGCGGGCCGATCTGGCTCACATTTGCCGCCGCCCACGCGCTGGCCGCTACCAGAGGCGAGCAGCGCGACTGGTGGGCCCTCGCCTGGCTGCGCGGCACCGAGATCGCGACTGACGCGCTGTGGGCCGAGTCTCCGGCGGTCAGCCGGCCCGGCGCCAAGCTGGGCCTTCGCCTCGCCGGGGCATCCAATCTGGCGATGGCCATCGGCTTCGCCTGGCTCTCGAAGCGATGACCGCAAACGCCGGGCTGCCCAGCACTCGCTGGAGCCTCCGCGGCCATGACGATGAAGGCAACGAGGCCTGGTTGATTCGCAGCATCTCGCAGAAGCTCTACCGCTGCCCCGGGTGCCACGGCGAGATCGAGATCGGCACCGAGCACACGGTCGTCCAGTACGTGTTTCGACTCGGGGGCACCGAGCACCACCACTGGCATAAGCGCTGCGGGGAAGAACTGCTGATGCCTGGCCTGCGCAACGTGAAGCGGGTGCCGGCGTCGGAATCTTCGCGTCCCAAGCTGGAATCCCGAGGGCGAAAGCCAGCCGGACGCCGCCGCGCCTAGTGTGAGCTCCAAGCTGACGCCACTGTCCACCTACGCCCAAATCGGGCGGACCTACCTTCGCTGGGCACCGTTCCTCCTGGTGCTCGCGGTGATCGTCTTCGTCCCGGTCGGGCTGATCCACGCCCTCACCGTCAGCGCCGAGATCGGCTCCTTCGACGTGGACGGGCTCGTCCATATCTTCGCCGTCATGGCGGCGCTGATGGCGCTGGTCATCACCGGCCTGCTGGGCGAGGTCTTCTACACCGGGGCGGTCGCGGTCTCCCTCACCCACTCCCACCAGGGCAAGCCCCCCTCGCTCCGCCAGATCGCCACGACGATCGACTACGGGCGGCTGATCGTCATCGACCTGGTCTACGGCGTGCTGGTCGCGGTCGGACTGATCCTGTTCGTCGCCCCGGGGGTTGCCGCGTTCGTCTGGCTTGCCCTCGCCGCCCCGGTCGTCGAGATAGAGCACCGCGGAGTGCGGGCGGCCTTCGCCCGCAGCGTGCAGCTGATCCGAGGAAGGTTCTGGCTGGCGTTGGCGGTGCTCGTCCCGATCGAGCTCGTCGGTGACATCGTCACCAACCTGATGACCTTCCTCGCCCACGACCTGCTCGGCGAGACGCTGCTCTCCCGCTGGCTCGCCGACGTCCTCTCGAACCTCGCCTTCACCCCCTTCTACGCGGTAGCGGCCGTCCTGCTCACCGTGAGCCTGATCAAGGAAAAGGATGGGCACGGGCCGCAGCTACACTCGGCCCCGGCCAGCGCATGACCACCGCCTCGATACTCGCGGACTTCTGGAACGACCAGATCCTGGCCGAAGAAAAGCAGGGCCTGTTCCTGGTCCTTGCCGGGTTCATCCTCTCCTTTGCCTTCATCCGGATGAGCACCCGCTTGATGCGCAGCCCGAAGGTGCCGTGGTGGCCGGGCAGTGTGGTCAGCGAGAGCGGTGTCCACCTCCACCACCTCGTCTTCGGGATCGTCACGATGATGATCGCCGGCGCGGTGGGCTTCACCGTGCTCGGCGACAGCCCCTACGCCGAAATCTGCGCCTTCTTCTTCGGGGTTGGCGCGGGCCTGACGATCGACGAGTTCGCGCTCTGGATCTACCTCGAGGACGTCTACTGGGCCGAGGAGGGCCGGCTCTCGATCGACGCGACGGTGATCGCGGCGGCGATGATGGGCCTGATCCTGCTCGGATTCAGTCCCTTCACCTTCGAGACGAACTCGGTCGCCCAGACGATTGCCAGCTTGATCAGCGCCACGGTCGTATTGACCCTGGTCGCGATCTGCTTCGGCAAGCAGCGGCTCCTGCACGGGACGATCGGCTTCTTCGTCTTCCCGGTGGCGCTCTACGGGGCTATCCGGCTCGGCAAGCCGGGCTCACCCTGGGCGCGGCGGCGCTACGGGGAGCGGCGTCCGGAGAAGCAGGCGAACGCGGAGGAGCGCTTCACGCCCGACCGCCGCACCGAGCGCTTCAAGAACGCCTTCCGCGACATGGTCGGCGGCAAGCCCAGCGAGGGAGTCGCGGCGGCGACCCAGGAGGCCCTCGCCGCCACGCGAGAGGCCGCCGAGGAAGTCCGCCAGCGCGCCGATCGCATCACCCACCCAGGCGACCGGGACCCGGATTAGCGTTCTCGGCGGGCTGCTGAGCTTGCCTACTCCCCCATCGCCTTGATCACGAGGCGCTTGGGGCGGCGACCGTCGAACTCGAGATAGAAGACGGCTTGCCAAGGCCCGAGGTCAAGGTGGCCATCGGTCACCGGGACGATCGCCTGGTGGTGGACGAGGAGGTTCTTGAAGTGAGCGTCGCCGTTGTCCTCTCCACCCCGATGGTGGCGGTAATCGCCACCCTCGGGCAGCAGCTGCTCGGCGACCTCGTTTGCCGGCGGCTTCCAACTCGGTGGCGCAA
The DNA here is from genome assembly GCA_040901495.1 of Solirubrobacterales bacterium. Taxonomy (GTDB): domain Bacteria; phylum Actinomycetota; class Thermoleophilia; order Solirubrobacterales; family 70-9; genus VRUE01. The sequence goes on along the minus strand of JBBDYO010000025.1, from coordinate 15,194 downwards.
CTTTGTCCAGCCACTCGAGCACGTCCTCGTGGAGCCCCGGCTCGTCGTCGTTGACCCAGACGCCCGCGGTGATGTGCATGGCGCTCACCAGCACCATCCCCTCCGAGATGCCGGCCTCGTCGACCGCCGCCTGAACGTCCTCGGTGATCCGGATCAGCTCGCGGCGCTCGTCGGTATTGAAGGTCATATAGGCGGTGTGCGACTTCATCGGGCCTCCTTCAGGTCTATGGGGTGCTGCAAACGGTGAAGCCGACCTCCCGCGCCAGGCCTTCCCGCAACGCGTCCTCCGCGTCTCGCCGATCGCGCGCCACCTCCACCCCGGCCGCGTCGCCTTTCCTCGCGGCGGCAAGTGCCTGCTTGTCGGTCGCGTAGACCCTTTCCTGAGCCTCGACGTATTCCCGATAAGCATCGGCGAGCTGCGGCGGCGGAGTCAGCCCGCGCAACCCTTGGACGCGGGATCGGGCAAATCGAGCGAGGGCTTCGGCATAGGGGACGTCGGCCGAGTACTCGCTTTCGAGATCGCGAACCGCTCGATAACGGCTCTGGCTCTCCTCGCAGACCTTGTCGGCTTTGGCGACCAGCTCAGACTCGGTCAGAGTCTTCGGCTCGCTTTTGGGCTGCTGGGCTCCCCCACCGGCGGAATTCTCGGCGGTGGTCGGCGAGCGATTCTCGTCGGGGCTTTCGCCCGAGCCCCCATCGCCCCCGCCCAGCGCAAGCACCCCGATGACAATCGCGGCGACCACTGCCAAGCCCCCGAGCGCCACAGCCCACGGCGGCCTGCGCGACGGCTCGGCCTTCTCGCCCGACCCCTGGGTCCTCCCCTGCTCGAGCCGCTGTGTCTCCACCCCGCCCTGAGTCTCATCGGCCAGGACCGTCGCGCTCGTCCGCGTCGCCGCCGCCCCGGTCGCCACCGTGCGCTCCGGCAGCTCGGGTCGGTCGCCGCCCAGAGCCGCGAGCGCGGCCCTTCCCAGGTCTCCGGCAGAGGGATACCGGTCCTCCGGAGACTTGGACATCGCACGGATCACGACGTCGTCGAGCGCCATCGGCACCTGCGGCGCAAACAACGACGGCGCCGGTGGTGGCTCGTTGAGATGGGCATACAGACGCGCCGCTTCGCTGTCCTTCGGGTAGGGCACCTCGCCGGTCAGCAGCTTGAACATCAGGCAGCCGAGCGCGTAGACGTCGGCCCTGGCGTCGACTCCACCACCCGCGATCTGCTCGGGCGCGACGTAGTCGAGGGTCCCGACGAAGCGCCCTGTCTGGGTCAGCCCAGACTTGGTGGCAACGTTGCGGGCCACCCCGAAGTCGGTGATGTAGGCGTGCTCCTCGCCGGCCGTCCCACCCAGCAGGACGTTGGCGGGCTTCACGTCGCGGTGGACGAGGCCGACGGCATGGATCGCGTCGAGCCCGTTGCCGACCTGGGCGATCAGCGCCACCGTGGCTGCCGGCTCGAGACGTCCCTCGCGGTGAATTCGAGCACCGAGGTCCGACCCGGAGACGTAGCGCATCGCGATGAAGGGAACGCCCCCCTCTTCTCCGGCGGCGTAGATCGGCACCACGTTGGGATGCTCGATCGATGCCGCGATCCTCGACTCCTCGGCGAAGCGACGGGCAAAGACCTCGTCGGCGGCGGCCTCGGGTGCGATCAGCTTCAGCGCGACCCGACGTTCCAGCCCCGGCTCGATCGCCAGATAGAGCAGTCCCATCCCCCCGCGCCCCAGGATGCGCTCCACCCTGTAGCCGGCAAACACATCCCCCTCGGACAGCTCGACCCCGCGATCTCCAGCATCCATCCCGCCAACCCTAGATGGTCTAGCCCGGCTTGCTGCACGGATGGCATGTGCCACCGAATCGTGTAGAAGAACCATCTAGGCCTAACACTGGCGAGCCTCGCCCCGCCTAATCTCTTGAGTGCATGATGCGACGTATCGCCCTCATACTGGTGTTGCTCGCCGCGGTGCCGCTCGGCGCCGACCTCGCCCATGGCGAGCGGACGAAACAGGGCGACCTGTACCTCTCCTTCAACGTCGGCTTCTCGCCTCACGCGCTGCCGCGCGACCGCCTGGCCCCGGTCACCGTCGATCTCAGCGGCTCGGTGCAAACGGCCAGCGGGGAGGACCCGCCACAGCTGCGAAGCATCATGCTCGAAGTCAACCGCTACGGACAGCTCACCACGCAAGGCTTGCCCGTCTGCCCCCGCGGAGAACTCGAGTCGACCTCCCCGGAGGTGGCGCTCGAACGCTGCCGCAACGCCCTGGTCGGCCATGGCCAGTTCAAAGCGACAGTTGACTTCCCCGACCGCGACCCCTTCCCCGTCAAAGGGAAGATGCTCGCCTTCAACAGCCGCGCGCAGGGGCTGCCCACGATCCTGGTCCATGTCCACGGATCGACCCCGGTCAGCGCGACGATCGTGCTGAGGTTCAAGATCACCCAGAAGCCGGGGAGGTTCGGCACCGTGCTCTCCGCGAAGATTCCGAAGATCGCCGCAGACCTGGGCTCTGTGACAGGCATCTCCCTGACCTTCGGTCGCAAGTACCGGCACGAAGGCGAGAAGCGGAGCTTCATCAGCGCGCGCTGCGCCGCGCCGAGCGGGTTCCCCGGCGCGACCTTCTCCTTGGCCAAGGGCACCTTCACCTTCGCCAACGAGCAGCAGCTGGCCATCACCCTGCGGCGCAACTGCAGCGTCCGCTGACCTGGTGTCCTGAGTCGTAAGTGCAGCGGTCAGAGGCCGAGGCCCTCGACCCCCCGCTCGTCCCAGCCAAGGTGATGCGCGAGCTCATGGCGCAGGGTGCGCTCGATCTGCTGAGCCAGTAGCTCGGGGCTGTGCCCGAAGTCGCGTTCCAGCGTGTCGCGATAGATGATGATCGTGTCCTCGTAGTTCTGGCGGGCGACGCCGTCACCTATGTATCGGCCGTAGGCGCGTGCCTCCCCGCCACGATCCGAGACGACGACGGCGACGCTCCTCAGCACCTTCTGGAATTCGTCGGGCAGCGCGTCAATCGCGTCTGCGACCAGCGATTCGAACTCATCCAACCCAGGTTCTTCCGCCACGAAAGGAAGGGTAAGCCGCGAAAGCCGGCGCCGGTGGATGCCTTAGATGATTTCGCAGAATTTCGACCAATCGTCCGCTTCACTCACGCATAACGCCTGGCGAACCGATGGAAGGACCGATGCAAGTAATCGATCAAGAATCGAATGCTGCCGAGTGGGCAGCCGAGCCTCCCCGTACGGGGAGGCTCCTAGACCTTTCTGACCTGGCACACGACGCCTGGGCTCGCATTGTCGGTCCCGGTGGCTGGCGCTCGATCGCGGGGCCAACCGGCTTTGCGGTCGCCGCGATTGGTCTGCTCGTCTACGACCACCTCAACAAGCGCGTCAGCGAGATCCTCTTCTGGCTGACGCTGGGGCTGATCGTCACCGTCTTCGTGCGGATCATCGAAACCAACCGCCGGCAGTCGCATGCCCTCGAAGAGAAGGAGCGCGACGCGCTCAACGACCAGATAACCGGCCTCAACACCCGCCGCCAGCTGGAAGCCGATATCGAAGCCTGCGTGGCGACGCCCAGCGATGAGCGCATCCTCGTCCTGCTCGAGCTGGACGGGCTCCAGGCTTACAACGACCGCTTCGGGTACGCGGCGGGCGACGAGCTTCTCCGCCACGTCGCAACCCAGCTGGTCAACGCCGTCACCCCCCTTGACGGAGGCGCCTACCGGCTGGCCGCGAGCAGGCTGGCTGTGCTGGTCCCCGCCGGCCACAGCCGCCTCGGCGAGATCATCCTCGCCGCGACCGGGTCACTGCGCGAAGACGACAACGACCTCCTGATCGGCCGCTCCTACGGCGAGGTCACGATCCCGACCGACACCGACGATGTCGAGACCGCGATCCAGATCGCCGGCCATCGGCTCGCGGTCAACAAGGAGCGACAGCACCGCTCCGCCAGGCGCCAGGCTCAGTCTGTCCTGATGGCGACGCTCAGCGCTCGCCGGCCGGAGCTGCGCGACGAGTTGCGAATCGGCGCCTACCGGGCGATCTCACTGGCGCGCCGCCTCGAGGTTGATCGCGATCAGATCGACGACATCGCCCTCGCGGCCGAGCTGCACTGCATTGGGCTGATGGCAATCCCGGAGGCCATACTCGAGAACGAGGCGCGTCTCGAGGAAATCGACCCCACCGCCATTCGCAGCTACCCGGTCGAGGGCGAGGCCATCATCGGCGCCGCGCCCTGCCTTGCGACCGTCGCCAGCCTCGTCAGGGCCACCTGCGAGCACTTCGACGGCAGCGGCCACCCCGACGGCCTCGCCGGCGAGGCGATCCCAGCCGGCGCGCGCATCATCGCCGTCGCGGTCGCCTTTGCGGCAATGACCTCGTCGCGGCCCCACCGGGGCCCCCCCCCCCCCCCC
>JBBDYO010000025.1:0-10784 GCA_040901495.1 Solirubrobacterales bacterium | reverse complement strand
AGCTCCTTGCGCACCAGCCCCTGGTAGGACTGCAGCAGCTCGCGCCACCGGCGGGCCCCCACCGGGGCCCCCACTCCGCCGCCGAAGCGATGGCTGAGCTGGGCCGCCACGCAGGCAGTCGCTTCGACCCGCAGGTCGTCGATGCGCTTGTCAAAGAGCTGTCGGAAGAGGCCGCGTCTACGCCCGCCTAGGGCGAGTAGCGATCTTCTGCTTCCTCGAGGGCCTTTTCAGCTTCCTTCGTGGTCTCGTCGATCTTTTCGTCGGCTTCTTCTTCCGCCTTCTCGACGCCTTTCCTGACTTCCTTGCCGCCTTCATCCAGGCCCTCTTCCGCTTCTTCGCGGCCCTGCTTCAGGCCTTCTTCGGCTTCCTTCTGACCCTTTTCGATCCCTTCTTGGGCTTCGTCGATGCCTCGTTCGATGCGTTCCTGGGCCTCACTGCTGGTGTTGTCCTCATCGCCACATCCCGACCAGGCAATGCCGGTAACCCCAATTGCCAGCGCGGCCAGCACCATCCACACCCGCCCTCGCGTTCGCCTCAAGTCCCCGTTCAACACATCGACTCCTCTCGTTCGCCAACCGATCGACAGCTGGGGCGATCTTCGCACTCAGAGGACCCGATGGCCACCACCTCTAGAGAGGATCGCCGGGCTGACGAGCGTTGAGCTTTGCCTGCTTGCGAGCCTCGACCCCATCCAAGCGGCGCAGGAGGCTGCGCATCTGGGACTCCGTTGGCTGCTCGGCGTGCCACGACCTCTTCCCGATCCCGAACCTGGAGAGCAGGAAGCTCCCGTGGGGCGCAAGCACAAGCCGGTCGCCAATCGTCCCAACCCCCAAGAGGGCAGGCCGAGCCAGGTCGGGATCGTCATCGGGGAGGCCTTCGACGAAGTTGGCAAGCACGCGCAGCGCCTGGGCCGTCCTCAGGCACGCTTTGCGAGCGCAGCGATCCCCCTCGAACTCATACGCCTTCCGCCGCCGCCAGTCGGCGGTCCCGCGAATCGTCGCAACCAACGCAGCCCTCTGTTCACCAGGCCCTCTCATGCGTCCTGGCATGAATGAGCCATCACGCCTGCTTACTCGCCCCCAGGCGAGACTGGCTGGTCAGCCAGTAGCATGCCTGCACCCGAGCATCAGGAGGCAGAGTTGACCGACAGCGGCGACCTCAAAGACGCACTGGTAACCGAGCGCGAGCACTGGCGCGACGGTCCGCCCCACGAGCTGTTCAAGGAGCTGCGGGGCGGCTGCCCGGTCCACTGGACATCCAAGATCACCGAGTACCCGCAGTCACCCGGCTACTGGTCGGTGACCACCGCCGACGACGTCTACACCGTCAGCCGCGACTGGCAGACCTACTCCTCCGAACTCGGCGGCATCACCCTGATCACCGAGGTCTTCCCGATCGAGCTCGCCCGGGCGATGTTCATCGGCATGGACCCGCCCAAGCACGACCGGGTCAAGGCCCTCTTCCAGGCCGGCTTTACCCCGAAGCGGATTGCCGCGCACGAGGATGAGATCCGGCAGATCGTCGTCAAAGTCCTCGATCGCCTCGATGGGCGCGAGACCTGCGACCTCGTCACCGATGTCGCCCAGCCCGCTGTCTCCCGCGTGATCGGCAGCTTCATGGGAATTCCCGAGGAGGACGATGCAATCTGGGCGCACCTGATGAACGCGACCCTGGGGGCGAGCGACCCCGAGTTCACCAAAAGCCCCGACGAACTTGAAGCCTTCATCGAGAAGGCCGTCGGGGAAATCTTCGAGCGCTGCGGCAAGATGATCGCCGAGCGGCGCGAGAACCCCACCGACGATCTCACCAGCGTTCTCGTCAATGCCGAGGTCGAAGGCGAGATGCTCGAGGAACACGAGATCGTGATGGGCTTCTTCCTGCTCGTGGCCGCCGGCAACGACAGCACCAAGGCGACCTACACCAGCGGCATGCGGGCCCTGCTCGAAGACCGCGAGCAGCTCCAGCTGCTCCTAGACGACCCGACGCTGATTCCCGGCGCCGTCGAGGAGGCGCTGCGGATGTTCCCCGCCTTCGCCCACTTCCGCCGCACCGCGACCAAGGACGCCGAGCTGAACGGCCAGAAGATCGCCAAAGGCGACAAGGTGGTCATGTGGTACGCGTCCTCCAACCGCGACGAGACGCGCTACGAGGATCCCGACCACTTCGACGTCCTCCGCAACCCCGAGCACCAGGCCTTCGGCGCCGGCGGCCGCCACTTCTGCCTCGGCACGGCGCTGGCTCGCCTCGAGCTGAAAATTCTCTTCGAGGAGACCCTCGCCCGCTACCCGAACATGACCCTCGAGGGTGACTCCAGGTTCGTCGAGTCCGCCTTCCTCAACCAGCTGAAGACGCTGCCGGTCCGGCTCCACTAAGCGGCAGCCCGGCCATGAGTTGACGCCGCCAAGCCGCGCTCGACGCGGGAAGGCTTAAAGCCCGAACCAGCGGGCGCGGCGGCTGGAGCCGAAGTGCTCCTTCTCGGCGACCAGAGCGGTGGAGGGCTCGTTGAAGGCGCCTGTCGGCTTCGGCCCGGAGAGGAAGTCGACGTCGACACGCCCCACCTGCCCGGACCCGAACTCGATGTAGCAGGACCCCAGCCCACCGTAGGCATCCGCTCCTTCGCCGCCGCGGATGCGAGCGATGAGAGACGCGGCCACGGTGCGCGCCGCGCCCTCGGCGAACACGCCGGCCTTCGGCACCCCGACGGTGGCGACGTCCCCAACCGCGTACACCGCCGGGAACTCGGTCTCGAGCGTGCCCGAGTCGACCGGGATGTAGCCGTCCGTCGTCATCCCACTGGCTATCACCACATCTGGCGCACGGTGCTTGGGGACGCCAAGGAAGAGGTCGTAGGGCAGCTCTCCCCCATCCTCGAGCAGGACGGTCTTGCGGGTTGGATCGAGTGACACGATCCGGGCTCCCGGATGGAAAGCGATCTCGCGCTCGGCGAAAGCGTCCAGCAGCGCAGTCGAGGTATCGGGAGACGGGGGCACGGGACTCGGCAACGGCATCAAAAAGGTGATCGTGCAGTCGTCGCGGATGCCGCGATCGACGAGATAGTCGTGCATCAGCAGCGCCGCCTCGCTCGGCGCCGGTGGGCACTTGAAGGGCGCGCCGCAGACACCGATCACAACCCGCCCGCCCTCGAACTCCGGCAGCACGCCGGCGAGCCGCTCGGCGCCGGCGACCGAGTAGAACTCCTCGCCACCCTCGGCCAGCCCCGGCGTCGCGTTGACGTCGTAGTCGGCGCCAAGCGCCACAACCAGAAAATCGGCTTCGTGGACGCCCACGTCGGTGGTCACGGACCGCGCCTCGGGATCGATCGCGACCACCGTCTCTCGCAACAGCCTCACCCCCGGCTTGGCGAAAGCGACGTAGGGCAAGCGGACCGCCTCCGGCGTCTCTCGACCGAACATCAGATCGAGCTTCGAGAACCCAAAGACGAACGAGTCGCCCTTGTCGATCAGGGTCACCTCGACCTCTTCGCCCAGCCCCTCCGACAGAGAGGTCGCCAGCTCGAGACCCCCAAAACCTGCCCCCAGGACCAACACTCGCGCCCTCATGGCGCGACCATACCGGCTGCGAGTGGGGCGGAAGGACTCGAACCTTCGACCGACGGATTATGAGTCGGCCGGAACCCGTCTATAGAGCCGAATCTGGCCCGATAGAGCGAATCAGGTCCAAGGAGTTCGGTGGAGTTGGGGACCAATTTCGGGACCAAGATAAGTTTCGCCAATGGCCGACCCGTTCATCCGCTGGCTCTCCGCTGATGCCCGCATCCTTGTCGAGCTGGAGGATCGCCCGATGGAGCGCTACACGGTCATGCTTCCAACTACGGATCGAGGGCAAGTGGCAGACGATTCGCCTGCTCGACAACGCCCACGGTGACCACGATATGCACCGCTACACTGGTTCGGAGAAGCAGCCTGCGGAGCGGTTTTCCGAGGGCTCGGCCAATGAGGTCGCGCCGAAGGCCATCCGCTACCTGATCGATCATTGGGAAGCAATCGCGGAATCATGGAAGAGCTAGAGCGCAGCAAGTTCACGCCGGCAGGCGAGATCGCCAACGAGCGGCTGATCGAAGCTGTAACCAACCCTGACCGCTATCCGGAGGGCACCACCTTCATCGCCGCTGATCAGGAGGGCTTCGGCTCGATCCTCGCCGAGGCCGTCGCCGAGCATCGGCCACTCGCGATCGTCTATCCCGATGGCCGCGAGATCGTCGCCGCGCCTCGTGGTGGCGCCCTCGCCTTCTTCGAGCACCTGTTGACCCGTCGCCGCGAGATCAAGCAGGGCCAGCCTGCCGTACCGCTGCCCGCCGACTATCGGGTTGAGATCAGGGACCGGCAACTCGCCGCCGCCTAAGAACCTGTCCCCGCCCCCGACCTACCCGCTACCAGCGCCGCGCGAAGCGGCAGTCAAGGCGCGCAGCGCCCGACCCCGCAGGGGTCGACGGCCGCGAGCACGGCGCTTCAATCGAAGCGGTCGGAATCAGAGGCCTATGTCCATCTCCAAATCTCTGCCAGCTTCCTTAGTGCTCATCTCAATAGAAAAACGCCAGCCGCGGCGGATTCGTGAGACGGACTACTAAGGCTTTTCTTGCGCACGCACTTCGGCTTTCCTTTGACGGTCTTCTTTAGAGAGCGAAAAATTGTTTCCGGCTTCGCCAAGCGGTTTGCTGGTGCCTGTGAGTGACAACTTCTCCTCAAAAGCACCTATCTCACGCTGGCTGAGCACCGGCTCAAGCCAGCTTCGGTCTTTTTTACGTCCTCTCTTCTGCGATGAGTCCCTGTGAAGGACGAATCCCTCAAATAGCCGCAGCAAGACGGCGCGCACAGCAGCCGCTCCGTCTGCGTCGTGGATTTCAGCGCCTATCGCCCCTCGGATCTCAGCGAGGTGCTCCAGCACGTCGGCTGTGACCTTCGCGAGCGCAGACTCGCTTTCGATCTCTTCCAGTTGGCCTTTGAGCCGCCCGGCCTGTGCCTCGGCGGCTTGGGCCTTTGGCTCGAGTTCACCTCGCAGCTCTTGCCATTCGGTTGCGCTGAGCTCTTCACGAAGGTAGTCGCCCTTTATGCGCTCGAGTCGCCCCTGGGCGGCCTGGGCCTCCTGCTCAGAGGCAAGGAGGAGATCCCTTGCCTCTGAGAGCCGTTGCTCCTGGGCCGCGGCCAGCTGGGCCTTGGTGGCTTCTGCGTCAAGGCCCAGCCCGTCGAAGTAGGCGTAGACGGCATCGTCGACGCTGGCCCGGTAGATCGTCGGCATCGTGCAGGCCTCTGCGTTGAGGACTCTCTCGACGCAGCGGTAGTACTCGTAGTCTTTGCGCGGGTCGCGTTTGGTGACCGGGACTATCGACCCCCCACACATCCCGCATTTCAAAAATCCTTTCCGGAACAGGTGCTTTCCAGCACTTGGCCTTCCCCGCTTGTGGGTTCGTGCCTTTGCCTTTCGTAGCGCTTGGGCCTGCTCCCAGGTCTTGCGGTCGATGATCGGCTCGTGCGTTGCGGTGATCAGCTTCTCCCCGTCGCGCAGAAGACCCACGTAGACAGGGTTCATCAGGATTTCGCGCGCCGTGGTCGGGGACCAGCGAGCACCGTGGCGGGTCTTGATCCCCTCGGCGGTGAGCTCTCGGACAATTGCGGTGAGACCAAGGCCAGCCATATACCTGGCGTAGATGCGCTTGATGATCCAGGCGCGCTTTGGATCTGGAAACAGCTCGCGTTCGTCTTGGGCGTTTCGCCGGTAGAGGTAGCCGTTGGGTGCCTGGCCGGTGAACTGCCCGCGCGCTCTGCGGCGGGCACGGCCGTCCCTGATCGCCTTGCTCTTTCGCTTGCTGTCCTCCATGTTGCGGTCGCCCATCGCAGCCGCATCCAGGATGCTCTCGAAGGTCCTTGGGTCCTGCACGCAGTGCACCTCAAGGTCGGCCTTCAACGCCCACAGCGCGATCTCCACCAGATGGCGGGCCTGCTTGCCATCCCCGCGCGCCAGGCGATCGGAGTGTTGAGCGATGAGCGTTGCTTTGGCTTGCTCGGCATGTGCGAGCGCTTTTTCCAGCTCAGGACCGCGGTTGCCCTTGTAGGCGGAGACGTCTTCCTCGTGGTATTCAGCGATGACCCGATAGCCGTTTTCCTCGGCCCACTGGCGTGCCTCCTTCAATTGGTCGGCGATCGATCCCTTTTCATCGGGCGAGGACTTCGCCGCATAGAGGACCGCCAGCTTGAGGGCCTCCGCTGCCCGGTGCATCAGGCGCCGCCTTCCCTGGCACAGCGCGCATAGAGCCTGCGGATCAGGCCCGCAAGACGGGAATCTGCAACCAATTGCCCCTCCGTGCGCCGATAGCCCAAAGGCGCTCCGGCGGAACTACGCTGATACTGCATCAGGACTTACCTCCTGTTGCCGTGCCGGGGGCGTTCCTGCGCCGCCCGGCGTTTATCTGCCGCAGGCGAGGATACGCCTCCGGATGCCCGATTACCATCGGCGCTTTTCGCGAGCGGCTTGCGGTCCTTCAATCGTCCTGGTGTGCGGCGATCCTCAGGGGAGGACACTCCTACCTACTGCGGTACGCCATCATCCACAACCACACTCTTGCCATAGTAACCACGTCATCCCCACGGATAGGTGTTGACTTCATGGGACGGTGTTGATATTGGTAACAGTGAGATAGGCGCTTTTGAGGAGAAGTTGTCACTCACAGGCACCAGCAAACCGCTTGGCGAAGCCGGAAACAATTTTTCGCTCTCTGAAAAGATCGAAAAATTGTTTGGCCCGATAGAGATTGAGGGCTAAGTTCGCTTCTAACACCCCATTTACTGCCGTTATTTGCAGTTCCCCAAGGCAATTTCGCTTCTCAAATCGCCTTATGGCGAAGCCTTAGATGCTTTGTGAACTCCCTCTGTTACTTGACAGGAACTCTGTAGTTCCGTATCAAGTAGGTAGGGACAGGCAGGGAGCCTGCCTACCTTTTCCTATTGGGATTGCTCTGCAGTGCGGATATCGGCTGTAGATCGCATAGGAAAGGAAGAAACAAATGATTTGGGGTTTCTCAAGGTGCTGTCTTTTACACCCTATGGAGAGCCTGTCGTAGGCTCAACCGTAAGTCGAATAGCGTGATATAGAACTTCAAACCACCGAAGCACGATGATGTCTCCGGCTCTATACCCCTTGCGGCCTTGAGTCGTGGATAAAAGCAAGGTCACGGGGTGCGTCCCAGACGGCAAGCCATATTTTTTTGACAGGTTTCTAACCTTTACTGCGGAATTTGAACCCTTGTGCGCAAAGTAGTTGCGCACGGCTCGCATGTGGTTCAGTGCCTCCGGATGAAGCCCTACGGCGCGTTCCAGCTTTGGAAGATTGCTAGCTTCGAGCTCCGTAAGACACACCGCTAGCTGACCAGACCAGTCAGGCTCTTCCCGAGCGTCCCAAGGGCCACTACGTTCTCTCAGTTCAGGTGCAACCCGATGGATCGCTACTGTCACTGCATCGTTGACCGTGCGTATCACCTTTGAAGTACCAATTTTTACGCGCTGTCCAGATGCCTCTCTTGCCCTAAACGCGGATGAAATATAGAAGGCTCGACAATAGCCTTCCCATAGGTTCGCGCCTTCAATCACCGCATAGGCAATAGCACGTTGATCCTCACTGGTCCACGTTTGAACGGTTGGTGCTTGCTCAAGGATGACTTGCCGCAGTGCAAGCGCGCGCCGCGCCGCCGTGTCCGCAAGTGTGTCGAGCCGACCTGATGGCCTCACTCAAGTTCGCTCGTTATGGCATTGCAGAACCACTGCACTCGAGTAACGCGCTGCTCTTTCACATTTGTGCGGGTATCCGACGCTTCTACAAACCCTAGGAACTGAGCTGGCGTATCTTCCTCTTCGTCTTTCGCAACGAGTGCACCTTCTAGCAACGCTAGGTTCTCTTCGATAGCAGCAATCTTGAGTTGTTTGACTTTCGGACCTAATTTGATTTGGCTTTTTATGGCCGGGATGCGGGTTTGCACATGCATGGCGGCAAGCACAAAGGAATAGAACTCGTAAGTTCTCGTAAATAGGGGACCCTCGTGAAACGTCGAAAACCTAAGTGCGAAGTCGAGTCCTTTTCTTAGTCGTTTGTCAAGCTCTTTTTCCTCGGAGAACTCTTTGTCGTGCTCTCGATATGCCTTATCTAGCGATCTGGAGTTCGTAGTAGTAATCCCATAGAAGTACGCATGGCAAATCTCGGCAAGCAACTTCGCGTCGGCCATACGTAAAAGCTGCCGATCCTTGAGAACGCCGGCCGTTAGAAGTTGGTCAGTGTATTCCTGACCCAAATCTCTAATGAACCACTTAAATCTTCCGTTGAAAGCAGCGTTCCTCTGCTCCTCGTAATTGAGCGCCACCGTAAAGGTGTTCATACGCCGGAAGATCTCGCGAACCTCCTCTTCCTCGGCCCCAACCAATAGGTCAAAGTTAAGGCCGTAGTTCAGGAACTGTCGCTGATCCATGCGCGAGAGATCCTCAAAGCGCTTACCTCTCCACTCCTCCGTATCGATGCGGTTAGAGAGGCGAAATTTTCCATCTAGGAAATCACGCAAGGCATACGTTCGCTGCTGGCCATCCACCACTTCGCGATGCGGGGCTAGCGTTGCCAAGTCGGTGCGGTGACGCAGCGAGAGCTTCGGGATGGGAAAGTTCTTCAACACGGTCTCAACCAAAAAGGACCGAGCTGGCGTGGACCAAATACCCTTGCTTCGCTGGTAATCCCGGTTGATTGAGATTTCCTCTCTATCCAGCATTGCTAGATAGTCAGCCAGCGGATAGGTAGCAGTTTGGACCTCTAGCACGATGCACCTTCCATTACGAGGACGCTCTCTGTAGCGGGGGTGGTTTCCCGGTACGGTTGTGACCGGGGGTTGATACTCGCATAATTGCGTCGCGCCACCACGTCAAAATCTTGACGCGCAACAGCTGCCCATCCCTGACTGCGTGCCATGTCTTCTATGACCATTGCGAGGTCCACATGGATCTCCTTGTAATAGGAATCTTGAACTACTAAGACGACCGGGGCGTTCTTTTTTGTAACCCGGCCTATCTCGAGCAGCGAGTCATACATGCCACGCATGTACTGCAAGAAGAAGCGCTTGTAATAGCTAGCCGACGACTTAGAGCTGTGGTCCGCAATTCTTTCCAATAGCTCCTTTGTCTTTTCACAACCAGGGGGCAACGGGTCTCCCTGCGCTAGGGGAATAGTTGGAGTTCCGATCATTTTGTCTCGGAGACCCTTTAACTCGTCTGGTCGGAGACCGAGAATGGCTAGCTCCGGAAGGGTTGCTATGACATAGTCAATTCGCGTGCAGTACGGCGGTGAGGTTATGACGGCATCAATGGATGAGGTGTCGAGTGGCAAGTCAGCCGATGAGCCAAGAGCTATGTCACAGGGACAGTTGTTGTCCTCGTACTCGTTGCGAGACTGCTCTACCAGTACTGTTAGGTCATCCATAGCCAGATGGAACAGCCAGTGTATGTAGTCCTCGTTGGGGCGAAGTCGCTTGGCTGGAGGGATGTTGCGACGTATCCAGGTGGGGTTGGTGCCAATAAATGGGCTTAAGATTGTTCTTACGGTCCGAAATAAGCCGAGGTAAAAAAGGGCGGCCAAAGCCGAGAGGTCGTTGACGACATCTATAGACCTCTGCTGATCACTAGAGTTGACCAGCACTTGATAAATGCGTCGCTCAAGAGCGTAAATGTTGGCCGCTGACTTAGGCGTTAGCCAGGTAGTCAACAGTCCTGGCGTAGGCGTAGAATCTGCTGCACGCTTTGTGGAACTGGCTATCTCGTTTGTCAGCGCTCCAATGCTGCCAGCTACATCAGATCGGAGAATCCGAGCCTTAGCTATGACCGTGGCTGCGGGGTTTATGTCAAACCCCTTGCTGGCTAGAGAATGTGCGGTGGAGACTGCGGTTGTTGTACCGCTCCCATTCCATGGATCTAAAATGGTTTTCACACGCGCAGGCAGGGCGGAAACAATGTCGGTAACAAACGTGTCGGCGTAGCCAGCGTAATAGCCGTACCAATCACCGGAGCGGTCGTGACTCACTCTCTTCGGGCTTGAAGGCCTGAGATGCCGAAGGCGATCAAGGCTGGCGTCGGGCGTGGTGGCGACCATGAAACGGGGCATTATCGCAGGGGGTCACCGGGTTTCGGTGAGCACCCGGCCCAAGGCGAGCCAATGCGTCGCGGACGCTTGAGCCTGGCAGCGGCTGGCGTTTTCCAAGATCCTTCTGCATCGCCCTGGCGCAGCTTGAGCTGGCCCCACCTAGCTGCCCTTTTCACCGGCCGTCGACCGCGGAATCCCTAGAGACGTGATGGCTCTAGGTAAAGGCTATGCAGCGGGCGACGGGCGGTGTCACCATCAAGGCTTGTGGCCAGCGAATCGAGCCGTTGGCTTCCCCCTAGCCACGAACTGGATCGGATTGTCGCTTTCACGCGGAAGCAGCAGCGGGGGATTCTCGCTCTCGCCAGAAGCCGCAGGTGCCTACGAACTTTCGCCGTTGCGGCGGGTCGCTTCTTCGCGGGCTTTCCTGACCCTCTCGAGATCCCTCGCATACGGACGGCCAACACTTATGGAGTAGTCGATGCGATTGCAGAGGCGGTGCGCAAGGATGGCGTTGTCCACGTCTCGGTGGCCGCCCTCTCTCTTGGAGCGAGGGAAGTGCTCGTGGGTGGGCATCCAGTCGCTCAATTCGTCGCTGACCGGGTCGAAGTAGCACGCGCCTCCAAGCTCCTCGGGGCAGAAGCATTCGGGCATCTTGCATGCGA
>JBBDYO010000024.1:0-6047 GCA_040901495.1 Solirubrobacterales bacterium | reverse complement strand
GCTCGGGCTGGGCAGCGCCGGCTCCAACCGGATCCGCTCGGCGATCGTGCAGACGATCGTGCGGGCGGTGGAGGAGGGGATGGGCGCTGACGAAGCGGTGCGGGCGCCGCGCCTGCACTTCGAGCAGGGAGTCGTCCAGGCCGAGCCCGGTATCGACGATGGCGCGCTGGCTCGGATCGAGGCACGGGGGGTGCCGGTCGCCCGCCGGCCCGCGATCAACCTATTCTTCGGCGGCGTGCAGGCCGTCGCCCGCGATCCCCAGACAGGCGCGCTTAGCGGCGGGGCAGACCCGCGCCGCGGCGGGGCGGTGGCAGAGGCGTGATCGACTTCGAGGCGGAGGGGCTTCTGGACAGCCTCGAGGGCGAGGCGCGGGAGGCGCGGCTCCGCCTACTCGATCAGCTGGTTGAGGAGGGAATGGAGCTGGAGGAGCTGCGCCAGGCGGTCGCCGCTGGGCGGCTGACTTTGCTCCCGGTCGAGCGGGCGATCGCCGGTGGCCCGCCCCGTTACACGCCGCGGGAGATCGCCGAGCTCTCCGAAATGGACCTCGACCTGCTTCAGCGCTTCAGCGCCGCCCTTGGCGTGCCGTACACCGATCCGGATGAGACGACGCTGACCGACGCCGACCTCGAGGCCGCCCGGCGGGTGAAGGCGTTTCGCGACGCGGGCCTGCCCGAGGAGGGGATGCTCCAGGTTGCGAGGACGATCGGGATGGGGACCGCGCGGATCGCCGCAGCGAACCGCGAGCTCACCGTCCGCACCCTGGTGCAGCCTGGCGACACCGAACGCGACGTGGCACTGCGCCTCGCCGCCGCGGCCGAGTACATGATGCCGCTGGTCGGGCCGACGCTCGAATACGCGCTGCAGGCGCACATGCTCGAGCAGGTGCGCCGCGACGTGATTGGCGCCGCCGACCTGGCGTCGGGGGAGATCGGCGGAACGGCCGACCTCACTGTCTGCTTTGCCGACATGGTCGAGTTCACACGCCTCGGCGAGGAGATCGCCCCGGAGGAGCTGGGCTCGGTCGCCGGCCGCTTCGAGGAGATGGCGACCGCGGTCGCCGAGCCGCCGGTGCGGTTGGTGAAGATGATCGGCGACGCCGCGATGCTCGTCTCGGCCGAGCCCGAGCCGATGCTGGAAGCGGCGCTGACATTGATCAAAGCATCCGAGGAAGAAGGCGAGGCGTTCCCCTGGCTGCGGGCTGGGATCGCCTCGGGGCCGACGCTCCCCCAGTCGGGGGACTACTACGGCCGCGCCGTCAACCTGGCGAGCCGGATCACCGGGATCGCCCGGCCCGGCAGCGTGCTTGTCGATGCCGCGACGAAAGAGCTGGTGGATGGGGCCTTCGCCTACTCCTACGCCGGCGAGCGTCGCGTCAAGGGCATCGACACTGGGATCAAGCTCTTCCGGGCCCGCCCCCTGGGCTCGGAGTAGCGCATGGCCACTGTCGACGAGCTGATCGCAAACAACGAGGCGTTTGCCGCGTCGCTGCCGAGACGGCATCTGGACGTTGAGCCAAGCCGTCAGCTGACGATCGTCACTTGCATGGATTCTCGCCTCGATGTCTTCGCCGCGCTTGGTCTCGGCGACGGCGAGGCGCACGTGCTGCGC
Source organism: Solirubrobacterales bacterium (assembly GCA_040901495.1). Taxonomy (GTDB): domain Bacteria; phylum Actinomycetota; class Thermoleophilia; order Solirubrobacterales; family 70-9; genus VRUE01. The sequence goes on along the minus strand of JBBDYO010000024.1, from coordinate 4,439 downwards.
AACGCGGGTGGGGTGATCACTGACGACGTAATCCGCTCGCTGGCGATCTCCCAGCGCAAGCTGGGAACGCGGGAGGTGATGCTGATCCACCACACCGACTGCGGAATGCAGAAGGTCGGCGACGACGAGTTCCGCGCCGAGCTACAGGAGGCGACCGGCGTCGCGCCGGCGTTCGCGATCGAGTCCTTCTCGGACCTCGACGCAGACGTGCGCCAGTCGATCTTGCGGGTGCGCCGCTCCCCGTTCGTGTTGCACCGCGATCGGGTTCGGGGCTTCGTCTACGACGTCGACACCCACCGACTGCGGGAGGTCGTCGTCGACGACTGAGCGTCGCGGTCAGGCGGGCTTGCGGCCGGAGACGAGCAGGTTGTAGAAGAGCTCGGCCGGGAGGCGGGGCTCGAGCAGGCGGGTGTCGACCTTCTGCAGCGCGATGTAGCTGTTGAAGGCGAAGCGGCGCCAGCCGTAGGAGACCGATTCGGGCTCCGCGGTCGACTCGACCGTGCGCAGTCCCCAGCCCCAGGCGTTGGCGAGCAGTTCCTCGCCGCCGACCCGGCGCTGCTCGAAGCCGGTGTTGCTCAGCAGGCGTCGCAGGTCAGCGGGGGCGAAGGCGTGGACGTCGACCTCGCCCTCCAGAGCGTGGCCGCCCGACTGCTCACCCTCGGGCACGGCGCGCTCGCGGGCTTGCACGGCGCGGCGCCAGGCGGGGGCGGCAAACAGGGCCGCTCGCTTCGGCAGCGCCGCCAACCGGTCCCCGTAGCGGGACGGCTCGCCGCAGAAGGCGATCGCCCCCCCGGGCCGCAGCACCCGCTGAAATTCGGCAAAGGCCCGCTCGAGGTCGGGGATGTGGTGGAGCACCGCATGGCCGAAGACGAGGTCGAAGCTCTCGTCCTCGAAGGGCAGCTCCTCCGCCTCGGTGGCGACCGTCTCCGCCTCCAACCCGAGCTGCTCGGCGGTGCGCGAGAGGGTGGTGAGCATCCCGGGGGAGATGTCGGTGGCGGTCAGCCGCTCGATCGTCCCCAGCTGCATCAGGTTGAGCGAGAAGTAGCCGGTGCCGGAGCCGATCTCCAGCCCATCGCCGAAGCTGCGCCCGTTGAGCCCACCCAGCGCCTTGGAGAGCTTCAGCCGCACCTGCTCCTGGCCGGTCGCGCCGAAGTCGATGCCCCACTTGGAGTCGTATTCGTCGGCCGCCGCGTCGTGGTAGCGGATGTTGACGTCCTTGATGTGCTCGGGCGTGGCGGTTGGAGAGGCGGGCATCGGGTCGGGAACGGTACACGGATCGGCGTAATCAAGGGCCAGCAAAAAGATCGGTGAGTCCCCGCGGTCGACTTGGTTGCTCTATGGGCAACTTTGGCGCCCAGGCGACCGAGATATGGGAAGGCTGAGTACGGTCCGCCCGTGGAACGCGAGTACCTCCAGCTCAACCAGCCGCCGGGCGTGCCCCCGCTGCCGCTCACCGGCGAGCGGACGCTGCCCGACGTGCCGGAGGAGAACTACTGGTTCCGCAGGCACCTCGCGGTCTACGAGTGGATTGCCGAGCGCGTCGCCGGCAAGCGGGTGGTCGACATGGCCTGCGGCGAGGGCTACGGATCCGACGAGCTGGCGCGAACGGCCTCTGGCGTGGTTGGCGTTGACGCGAACCCCGAAGCGCACGAGCACGCACGGCTGCGGTACGTGCGCCCCAACCTGCGCTTCGAGCGCGACTTGGTCGAAGGCTTCGCCGAGCCCTGCGACGCGGTCGTCTTCCTGCAGACGATCGAGCACGTCGAGGACCCTGGCGCGATCCTCGAGCACTTCAAGTCGATGCTCGAGCCGGGCGGCGTCGCCTACGTCTCAACACCGAACCTGCTGACGCTCGCCCCCTCCGGCGCCGAGAAGTCGGACAACCCGTGGCACGTCCGCGAGTACCGGGCCGAGGAGTTCCGGGAGCTCTGCGAGGCGCATTTCGGCAGGGTCGAGATGCTTGGCCTCTTCCACGCTCGCAAGCTGCGCGCCCACGAGCTGGCCCTGCGGCTCGGCTGGGACAGGGCCCACAAGGCGCTCCGCCTCACAGGCCCGTTCTACGACCGCTTCACCCCGGCTATCTCCTCCTCGGACTTCAGCCTGAGGAGCGAGAACCTCGACCGGGCGCTGGACTTCCTCGCCGTCTGTCATGCCTGAGAAGACAGTCGGCGATCTGGCGATCGTCCTCCACAGCCACATGCCCTATGTGGAGGGGTTCGGGACGTACCCGTTCGGGGAGGAGTGGCTGTTCGACGCCGTGGTCAGGTCCTACCTGCCGGTGCTCGAGGTCGCTCGAGGGCTGACGATGACGATCACCCCGGTGCTGGCCGATCAGCTGGAGGACGAGGGGGTCCGGGAGCGGCTGCGGAAGTTCTTGATCGAGTGGCGTATCGGGGCGGCCGAGGCCGACCTCGACGAGATCCCCGCGGAGTGCAGGGAGGCCTGCGAGGCGGAGCTGGAGCGTTACCGGCAGGCGCTGCGGTTGCTCGACGACGTCGGAGGTGATCCCCTGCGGCCCTTCCACGATGCCCAGCAGGACGGCCGTGTGGCGCTCGCCGCCTCCTCGGCGACGCACGCCGTCTTGCCGCTGCTCGCCACCCGGGCCGGGGTGGGCCTACAGCTCGATGCGGGCATCCGCTCGCACCGGCGCCGGTTTGGCTGGACGGGTGGGCTCTGGCTGCCCGAGTGCGCCTACGTGCCTGGGCTGGAGTCGCAGCTGTCCGAGCACGGCGTGCGCTGGTTCTGCGTCGACCAGAGCCGTCACGGGGAGCCGCTCGACGCTCTGACTCCCGTAGCAACCAAGGCCGGGCCGGTCGCCCTGCCCATCGATTGGGAGGCCGTCAGCTGGCTGTGGTCGCTGGATGGCTACCCCTCCGATCCCGCCCACGCCCAGTTCGCGGGGAAATCGCTGCGCGGCATCCGGCTCTGGAAGGTCGGTGGAGGGGCTTACGACCCGGTCGCCGCTGAAGAGGCCGCAAGGCGCCAGGCGGGCGAGTTCCTGGCGGCGGTCGCGGGCCGTCTCCGTGACTTCTCGCAAAATCGCGATCGCCGTGGGCTGCTCGTCTTCGCGATCGATACCGAGCTGCTCGGGCACTGGTGGAGCGAGGGCCCGGTGTGGCTGAGGGAGGTGCTGGCCGGCGCGGAGGCGGCGGGGGTACGACTGCTGACCGTCCCGCAGGCTCTGGCCGAGCACGAGCCGGTGGCGCGGCCGCTCAGCGCCTCGACCTGGGGCGAGGGCAAGGACCTAGGCACCTGGGACTCGCCGCCGGTCGCCGACCTCGCCTGGGGGGCGCGACGGTTGGAGCTGCGGCTGCTCCGGGCCCTCTCCTCCGGCCTGCGCGGTGGCCCCGCGCTGCGGGCCGCGCGCGAGTTGCTCGCCACCCAAGCCAGCGACTGGGCCTTCCTCGACAAGCGCGGACAGGCCGGCGACTATGCATATAAACGTGCAACGTTCCACGCGGAGGCAGCCCTCGAGGCCATAGACTCCCCAGCCATCCCCGACCCGCGTATGCGCTCTCTCGCCCCGGACCTGAGCCTCGCCCCCTTGTTGGAGCCCTAGCGTTGCCACTTAGATGACCCGAGTGCTGATTCTCTCCTGGGAGTACCCGCCGCTGATCGAGGGGGGCCTTGCCCGCCACGTCCGCAAGCTCTCCGAGGCGCTGGTCGAGCGGGACATCGAGGTCCATGTGCTGACCAGGGGCGGGGAGGAGTCGCTGGCCGAGGAGCGCGCCAACGGCGTCATCGTCCACCGCATCCGCGAGCCGAAGCGCCCGACCGACCTCGGCGAGTTCGTCGCCTGGGTGGAGCGGATGAACTCCGACATGCTGGCCGCCGGCGTCGAGCTCGGCGACCGCTACGACTTCGACCTGGTCCACGGCCACGACTGGCTCGTCGCCAACGCCTGCGACCACCTCGCCAAGCGCTTCGACGCGCCGCTGGTGACGACGATCCACGCCACCGAGCACGGCCGCCACCAGGGCTGGGTCGACAAGCACCCCCAGACCTACATCCACGGGGTCGAGCGCTGGATCACGAATCGCTCCGAGCGGGTAATCGCCTGCTCGCATTACATGCGGGAGCAGATCGCCGACATCTTCGGCGTCGAGGAGGAGCGGGTCACGGTCATCCCCAACGGGATAGACCCGGGGGACCTGCAGCCGCAGGACCCCGCCGAGTTGACGCGACTGCGCGCCGAGTTCGCCGCCCCCGACGAGAAGCTCGTACTGCTAATCGGCCGGCTCGTCTATGAGAAGGGCTTTCAGCTGGCTCTCGAGGCGATGCCGCGGCTGATCGAGGAGGCCCCCGGAACCCGCTTCCTGGTCGCCGGCTCGGGGACCCACGAGGCGGAGCTCCACAAGCAGGCCGAGGAGCTGGGTCTGATGGAGCACGGCACCTTCCTCGGCTGGATCGGCGACGACGTGCTGCACTCGCTCTACCGG
>JBBDYO010000023.1:0-42311 GCA_040901495.1 Solirubrobacterales bacterium | reverse complement strand
TGGGCGAGAAAACCAGCGCCTGCATCCGCGCCTGGACCGGCCCCGTCTTCATCGGGATGACCGCGACCGGCGCGCTGATCGCCCGCCACGTCGCTGACCTCTTCCCGACCCAGACATCGCGCTTCGACCTCGCTCAGGCGGCGCGGCGCGGGGTGATCTCGCCGCTGCGCTGCATGCGGATCCCACCCGGGCCCGGGGTGCGGACGATCGCCAAAGTGCCGCTGCGGAAAGGCGAGGTCGACCAGGACTTCGACCAGGAGGAGCTGGCCGCCCTGCTGGACCAGGAGCCCTTCAACGTGGCGATCGCCGACCTCTACAAGACGCGCTTCAGCAGGATGCCGGGCGTCCTCTACACCGCCGGCGTCCAGCACGCAAAGAACGTCGCCAAAGCGCTGCGCGACGCGGGGATCGTCGCCCGCGCCGTTTCCGGGGAGACGCCGAAGCGCGAACTGGCCGAGATCCTCGCCGCCTTCGAGCGCGGAGAGGTCGACGTGCTCTGCAACGCGATGCTGCTGGCCGAGGGGTGGAACTCGCCCCGGGCGACGATCTGCATGCACCTCGCGCCGACCGCCTCGCGCCGTGTCTACCAGCAGCGGGTCGGCCGCGTGACTCGCCGTGCGCCCGGCAAGGAGGCCGGCCTTGTCATCGACTTCGTCCACCCGGCGACGACGCACGACGAGACGATCGTCACCCTGCACAGCCTGCTCGACCGCGACGTCTACCGCGGCGGAGCGATCGTCGTCGGGCCGGTGCGCCGCGGTCGGGGGCGCCGGGTGCGCGTCGAGCGGCGGATCGTCCCCGTCTCCGACAAAGAGGATCATCGCATGGAGGTGCTGGAGCGCGAGCTCTGGCGGATCGCCGTGGAGAACCTCGACTACCCCGAGCAGCACGCCTGGGCGGCCCTCGCCGGGGCGCGCGTCAACACCCAGCACTGGGGACGCGTCAGGTCGATGCTCCAGAACGATCGCACCAAGGAGCTGCGCCGCCGCTTCCTGCTCACCTGCGTTCAGCGCAACCGCAACGCTCAGCTGCGGCTGAAAGCGCTGGGGGAGATCCCCGATCTGGGTGACCCCGAGGCGTTCGACGACGCGATCGACATCGTCGGCACCTGGAGCCGCGACGACAAACGAGCCGGGACGAAACTGCTTCTCCAGGCGCTGGTCGACAAGCGGATCGGGCGGCGCGATCAGGCTCAGGCCTGGGTCTGGCGGCTTGCCTCCTACACGCGCGATCTGCACGAGGAGTACGCGGTGCAGCGCTGGCCGGAGACCAAGCGGCTGCTGGGCCTGCTGGTCAACTCCTCCGGCCGCGCGCACGGGCGCAACGCACGCCGGCTCGTGCACGCGTCGCGCAAACATGACCGCCGCCTCGCGGTTGCGCTGCTCGCGGCGGCTGTGTCACACACGCCCGAAGGCGAGGAGCTGTTGCGGGGGGCGCGGATGCGGATGGCCCGGAAACCCTCGGCGACGGCCAGGGAGCTGTTGCGGAACTTCCCGAAAGGCGGCAAAGGGCGGCGGCGGAAACGCAAAAAACCCAAAGGGGACGCGTCCCGCGCAAAGAGAGCTCCGCGGGCCAAAGCAGATAGCAACGGGGACGGTGGGCTAGACCCGGAGGTGGACCTCGCCGGCCCCGAGGACGAAGCGCTCCCCGCTGTCGCCGAGAACGACTAGGTCGCCCGAGTCCTCGACCCCGTCGGCGACCCCGGCACCCCCGTCCCACGAGACCTCCCGTCCCTTGAGCGCGTCGCGCCTACGCCACTCAGCTAGCACCGTCTCCTGATCAGCCTCCGCCCAGCGGCCGAGATGGCGGCTTAGAACCTCGGCCGCGGGAATGGGGCTGGGGGGGAGGGTCGCCGGAGCCTCCATGCTGTTGCTCCGCCGACCCTTCCCCCCAGCCCCCTTGCACGAGCCGAAGAGCGAAATCGCTTTGTCACGGAGCTCGGGTGGGAACTCATCTGGAGCTATGGAGAGGTTGAGGCCGACCCCGATCACGGCCCAGCCGTCCTGAGGCCGGGCCTCGATCAACACCCCGGCGAGCTTGCGCTCGTCGACCCAAACGTCGTTGGGCCACTTGACCCTGCAGGCAATGCCCGATCCCAGCTCCTCGGCCGCTTCGCAGACGGCCAGCGGGACGGCCAGCGGGAGAAGTAGGTGCCGCCGGTCGAGCGGACGCAGGATCGCCGAGTAGAGGAGCGCCTTCCCGCTCGGCGCCGTCCAGGTGCGCCCCTGACGTCCCCTACCCTCGGTTTGCTGCCCGGCGGTAAGGACGGTGCCGTGTGGGGCGCCGGCTTCGGCCAGCTCGCGGGCGCGGGTGTTGGTCGAGTCGGTGACCGCGAAATGTCGGTGCGGCGCCCCGAAGCTCATTTTCGCTCCAGCTTGGGCGCTTTCCTCTCGCATAGCGAGACTAACTCGCCCAAGGCGGTCATTCTGTGGCGTCTCGAAGCAGCGCCTCGACCAAGCCGTCCACGTCGTGGCGCTTTGCCTCGGTGTGGACTGGGATGCCGGCTGCGTTCAGCGCTTCGCTTGTGATCGGCCCGATTGAGATGGCGCGCGCCTGGCGGGGGTAGCGGTCGCCGAGCGCCTCGCTCAGGTTGCGGACCGTCGAGGAAGAGGTGAAGGTGATGTAGTCGGCGTCCTGCGCCGCCTCGATGGCCTCGGCATCGGGCTGCTCGGCGACCGTCTCGTAGAGGGCGACGAGCTCGACCTTCGCTCCGCGCTCTCGCAGTGCCTCGGGGAGCACATCGCGCGCCTCCGCGGCGCGGGCGATGAGGACCGCTCGCCCGTCGACCTCAACCGTCTCCAGCTCTTCGACCAGCGCCTCCGCGATAAAGCGCCTGGGGACCACGTCGGCGACGATGCCGCGCGCCCTCAGGGCGCCGGCGGTGCCGGGCCCGATCGCCGCGACGGTTGCGCCGGCCAGTGCTCGTGCGTCGAGGTTGGCCTCCTCCAACGCCTCGAACAGGAACCGCACGCCGTTCGGGCTGGTCAGGCAGATCAGCGCGTAGGAGTCGATCGCGCCGACCATGCGCCGCACCTCCTCGCTCTCGATCCGCGGCTCGACCCGGATTGCCGGCAGCTCGATGACCTCGGCGCCGAGGGCGCGCAGCGTCGCGGCGAGGCCGCTGGCCTGGGCGCGGGCGCGGGTGACGACGACGCGCCGCCCGTGCAGGGGCCGGCGCTCGAGCCAGGCAAGCGCCAGGCGGTGGTGGACGACCTGCCCGACGACGACCAGGGCCGGTGCGGCGACACCCTCGCGATCGGCCGCCTCCGCCAGGGTGCCGACCGTCGCGACCACGGTCCGCTGCCCGGCCATCGTGCCGCGCTCGACCACGGCGGCGAGCTCGTCGCGGCCCCGCCCCCCCGCGATCAGGGCCTCCATGTTCTCGCCCAGCCGTTTCACGCCCATGTAGAAGACGAGGGTGCCGGGGAAGCCGGCAAGAGCCTCCCAGTTGAGGTCCGTCGTCGCCTTCTCGGGATCCTCGTGGCCGGTGACGAAGGCGACCGCGGACGCATCGCCGCGATGGGTGACCGGTATTCCCGCGTAGGCGGTGGCGGCGACGCCCGCGGTAACGCCCGGCACGACCTCGAACTCGATCCCGGCGTCGCTCAGCATCAGGCCCTCCTCGCCGCCGCGACCGAAGACGAACGGGTCGCCCCCCTTGAGGCGGACGACGCTCCTGCCGGCGCGGGCCGCCTCGATCAACCGCTCCCCGATCTCTTCTTGGGGGACCGATGGTGCGGCGGGCGCCTTGCCGACGTAGACCAGCTCAGCGTCCTCCCGCGCCCGGTCAAGGGCGCCGGGGGGGATCAGCCGGTCGTGGAAAACGACGTCGGCGGAGGCGATCAGCTCCAGCGAGCGGGCGGTCATCAGGCCTGGATCGCCGGGCCCCGCTCCGACCAGGTAGACGACGCCTGCTCGCGCGCTCACGCGTTCTCCTCGGTGGGGGGTCTATGAGTTTGACCATGACTATCAGTGTCAAACTCATTCACTCCCCACCATTTCTCGGCTCGGTCGAGGATCTCGCGGGCGCCCGCGGCAAGCAGGCGCTCGGCGAGCGCCGCGCCGAGCGCGGCGGGCTCCCCGGCATCGCCCTCGACCCGGTCGCGGATCCACTCGCTGCCGTCGGGGAGGCCGACGAACGCCTCGGCCTGGATCCGCTCCCCGCTGAGCGTCGCGTGGACCCCGATCGGAGTCGCGCAGGTGGCTTCGAGGAGGGCGACGGCGGCGCGCTCGGCGGTCAGCTCTCGCAGCGCCGAATCGTCCCCCAGCTGCGCCGCCGCTTGACCGGCGGCCTCGTCACCGGCTCGCGCCTGCAGTACCAAGGCGCCCTGTCCCCCCGCGGGGGTCATCTGCTCGCGAGGAATCGAGAACGACACCTCACCCTCGCGCCCCAGGCGCCGCAGCCCCGCTTGAGCGAGGACTATCGCGTCGAGCTCGCCCTCACCGAGCCGCCGCAGCCGGGTGTCGACGTTGCCGTGCAGCTCGGCCACCTGAAGATCGGGACGGGCGGCGAGCAGCTGAGCCCGGCGGCGCAGGCTGGCGGTGCCGACCCGGGCGCCCTCGGGGACGTCCTCGAGCGAGGAGCCTTGGCCGATCCACGCGTCGCCGGGATCCTCCCGGCTGGGGACAGCGGCGATCGCCAGCCCATCCGGCATCTCGGCCGGCAGGTCCTTGGCCGAGTGGACGCCGATGTCGGCTTCGCCGTCGAGCAGCGCCCGCTCGACCCCCCGCACGAAGCGCGCCTTGTCGCCAGGCTCCCCGTCGGAGCTGACCTCAACCAGCTCAGCCCCACCTAATAGATCGGCGACCTGACTCGCTTGAGCTTTGGCAAGGGCGCTATTGCGGGTGGCGATTCGAATCATTTGCCCTGCGAAGCTCGGTCACTTTGCCCGGAGCTTCAGCCTCCGGCTCGGTCTCGGCGTCCAGGCCAAACAGCTCGCGCAGGGCGCTCACGTAGAGGTAGGCGCTGTCGCTGCCGACGGCCCGCTTCATCCGCAGGGTCGGCTCGTGCAGGAGGCGGGAGGCAATCGCGTTGGCCATCGTCGCGAGGCGCTCGCGGTCGGCGTCGCTGACGCTCTCCCAGCGGCCGTCGTTCTCGGCGAGGACGCGGCGCACCACCTCGTCGGCCCGCTCGCGCAGCGAGGCGATCGTCGGCACCACCTCCAGCGAGCCGAGCCACCGCTCGAAGCGGTCCTGCTCGGTCGCGAGGATCGGCTCCGCCCTCCGCGCCTCGGCCTCGCGGCCGCTCGCGTTGCGCTCGACGATCTGCTGCACGTCGTCGATGTCGTGCAGGCTGACGCCGGCTATCTCGCGGCACTCGGGCTCGATGTCGCGCGGCACGGCGATGTCGACCATCAACAGGGGACGACCCTCGCGCGCTCGCATCACGTCCTCCAGCCCATCGCGCTCGACGATGTGGTGCGGGGAGTTGGTGGCAGAGACGACGATGTCCGCGCTCTCCAGCTGTTCGGGAAGCTCCTCGAAGCGGACGGCGTCGCCGCCGAAGCGCTGGGCGAGCCCGATCGCCCGGTCGTAGTGGCGGTTGGCGACGAAGACGGTTGCGACGCCGCGAGCCACCAGGGCCCGGGCGACCAGCTCGGCGGTCTCCCCGGCGCCGATCACCAGGACACGCCGCTCGGAGAGGTCGCCGAGGACCCGCCTCGCCAGCTCGACCGCCACCGAGGGGATTGAGACCCCCTTCTCGCCGACCGCGGTCTCCTCGCGCACCCGCCCCCCGGCGGCAAGGGCGCCGCGGAAGAGGCGATTGAGGATCGGCCCGGTGGCGCCCTCGACCAGCGCCAGCTCGTAGGCGCGTTTGACCTGGCCCTGGATCTCGGCCTCGCCGACGATCATCGAGTCGAGGCCCGCGGTGACCTGGAAGAGGTGACGTGCGGCATCGCCGGAGCGCAGGGAGTAGAGGTGGCCGAGCAGCTCGGTGGGGCGGATCTCAGCCTGGCGGGTGAGGACGCCGAGCGCCGTCGACTCCGCTTCGACCGGATCGGAGACGACGAGGTAGAGCTCGGTGCGGTTGCAGGTCGAGAGCGCCGCTGCCTCATGGATCCCCTCGGCCCCGGTCAGCTCGTTGAGGGCGCTGACGGCCCGGCCCTCGGTCAGCGAGAGCCGCTCGCGCAGGTCGAGTGGCGCCGTCTTGTGGGAGACGCCCAGGGCCAGCAGCTCAGCCATTGGACGTCACCTCCTCTGCTTCCGCGGGCGCCGGGGAATCGGCGGCCGTATCCGCCTCCGCAGCCCCCTCTCCGTTGGCGCGGTGCTCGGCGAAGCCGGCGAGCTCGCGCAGCTCCCGCTCGATCCGGGCCAGTTTCGCCGCCATGATCGCCACGTAGACGACGAGCAGCACGACGAAGACGATGTAGGCGGCGGCGACGTACTTGCTCGTCCCATCGGAGGGCAGGGTCTTGGCGATCGCCAACAGCATCGGCTAGCTCACCTCCGGGGCAACGCGGGAGGAACCGCCCGAGGCAGGCGCGTCGAGGGCGCGGCGGAGCCGCTTCAGTTGGCCGGAGGCGCTCTTCGCGGTCAGCTCGAGCTTGACCAGCGTTACCCAGAGCAGCGCCATCGCGACAAGGCTGACGAGGAAGGTCAGCATCATCGAGCCCGGCAGGCCGCCGTCCGTGGTCGCGAAGACGCGTGGATGGACGAGGCTCTCGGCAAGCCGCACCGCGAGGAAGTTGAGCGGCACGAAGGCTCCCGCCGTTACCGCGAATACCGAGGCATAGCGCGCCTGCTGGTCGCGGTCCTCGATCGCGTAGCGGAACGGGTAGTAGGTCGCGTACATGAGGAAGACGATCAGGAAGCTGACCAGCGTCGGCTCGTCCCAGACCCACCAGTGCCCCCAGGACGCCTTCGCCCAGATCGAGCCGGTGATCAGAACGCCGACGCCGTAGATCACCGAGAGGTGGATGCAGACGTAGGAGTAGGCGTCCCAGCGCCGGTCGCCACTGCGCAGGTGCAGGACGGCGAAGACGCCGCCGGCGACAAACCCGCAGAGCGCCACGATTGAGAGTGGCACGTGCAGGTAGAAGATCTTCTGGACAAAGCCCTCGGACTCGAGCGGCGCGTAGAAGGCGACGAGGGACAGCGCCACGGCGAGGGCCGCGACGGTCGCGATCGAGAGGGTTCTCAAGCCGTTGCCGTACATGCGTTCTCCGCGGTGGGGAGCTGAGCGTCAGTCCTCCAACAGGAAGTCGAACACCGCGTACCCGACGAGGAGGAAGACCAAATCGTATAGACCGAGGACCAAAAGCCAGGTGCCGAAGCGGTCATAGGAAACCCCACCCACGGCCAGCAGCGGCTCGCTGGCGCCGGTTGCGGCGATCATCAGCGGGATCACAAGGGGCAGCAGGACCAGTGGGGCCAGCAGGTCGCGGGCGCGCGAGTTGACCGCCATCGAAGAGATCAGCGTGCCGGTGGCCGCGAAGCCGAGGTTGGCAAGCAGGAGGACCGCCGCGAGGGGGAGAAGGCCGGCCGCCGAGTCGAGGAAGAAGACGGCGAAGATCGGCACGACGATCAACTCGAGCGCGAAGAGGTAGACGAGCAGCGCCGCCGCCTTGGCGGCGAAGAGGGCTGTGCGGTCAATCGGGGCGAGGCGGATCGCGTCGAACCCTCCCTCCTCGCGCTCGGCGACGAAGAGGCGGTTGATCGCGAGCAGGGAGGCGAACAGCAGCGTCGCCCAGAGCACCCCGGACGCGAGGCTGCCGGAGAGGCTGGTGCGATCGAGGCCGAATCGGAAGATGACGAATGTCGTCACCGCAAAGAGGGCCATCGCGGGCAGCGACTGCAGGGTGCGCAGCTCGGTGCGCAGGTCCTTGGCGAGGATCGCCTTGAAAGCGACGCGGGACGGGGTCACGCCGTCACCTTCGTCTCGGCGATCCCCAGGCGCAGGACCTGGTCCGCCTCGGGGCCGAACCGCTCGGCGTCATGGGTGACGAGGACGCGGGCGCGGCCGCCCCCCGGCCCGATCAATCCTTGGGCCAGCTCCCGCCCCTCCACGTCGAGGTTCGAGTCCGGCTCGTCGAGCAGCAGCAGCTCGGGCTCGTGCAGAACGCAGCGGCATATCGCCAGGCGCTGCCGCATTCCGGCTGAGAGCTCGCCGATTCGGTCCTCGGCCCGGCGCTCCATCCCGATCGCGGCCAGCAGCGTGGAGATCCGCTCCTCAGCCTGCTCACCGGGCAGCCCGTGCAGGCGGGCGTGGAAGCGGAGGTTCTCCCTCCCGCTCAGGTCGCGATAGAGCAGCGGCTCGTGGCCGAGGAAGCCAATCCGGCCGCGGACCTTCCAGGCCTCGTCGGGTAAGCGGGCGCCGAGCACCTCCACCTCACCGGCACTGGGCCGCAGCAGGGTGGCGAGGATCCGCAGCAGCGTCGTCTTCCCAGCGCCGTTGGGGCCGAGCACCACCAGCGACTCCCCCGCCGCCAGCGACAGGTTGAGTCCGTCCAGGGCAGCCCGTTCGCCAAAGTCGCGCCTTAGCCCGCGCAGCTCAATCGCCATATTCACCCTGCGATTCTCTCTGAGGTCCATTCCGACAGGGTGGAACGTCTTGTACTTTTTCCGCGGTGAGGTTCGCGGATAGCCGTAAACCGTGTTCGGAAAAAGTTAAGTGGAACCCTGCCGGAATGGACCGTAGCCGCTCAGCGCCGCTTGCGGAGGGTGCGGCGGCCGACCTTGAGCAGTGGGCCTGCGCCCTCGCGTAGCGCCTTGGTCCGGGTGGCGCCCTTGCCGTAGAGGATCTTCGCCGAGGCGCGCACCGCCTCGCCCAGCGTGGCGTCGTAGGGGTGCCACCAGAAGTCGCGGGTGAAGCCCGGCTCCCAGGCGTTCATCTTGATGTTGGTGCACTCGTAGAAGCCAAATTTTGAGTGCGAGCGGCCGACCCCGGAGTCCTTGACCCCGCCCCAGGCGCACTGGCAGGCGCCATGGCTGAAGGAGTGGTCGTTGATCCAGACCATCCCCGACTCGATCCGCCGCGCGATCCGTTCGCCGCGCTGGCGGTCCTTGGTCCAGACCGAGGCGCCGAGGCCGAACTCGGAGTCGTTGGCGAGGTCGATCGCCTCCTGCTCGCTCTCGACGACGACGATCGGCAGCACCGGGCCGAAGATCTCCTCGCGCATGATCCGCATCTCGTGGGTGACGCCGGTGAGGACGGTCGGGGCGACGAACTTGCCGGGGAGGCCGGCGACGTCGGTCGGGCCGCCGCAGAGCTTGGTGGCGCCGGAGGCGACCGCGTCCTCGATCAGGTCGACGACGATCCCGTACTGGCCCTCCGAGGTCATCGGGCCGATTTCGGTTTCCCACTCGAGCGGGTCCCCGAGCCGCATCTTCTCCGCCTCGCGGGCGACGCCCTCGACGAACCGGTCGGCGACCTCGCGCACGACGTAGACGCGCTCGATCCCGGAGCAGGTCTGGCCGGCGTTGGCGAAGCCGCCCCAGATCGCCCCGGAGACGGCGTTGTCGAGGTCGGCGTCGGCGCAGACGATCATCGGGTCCTTGCCGCCCAGCTCCAGCACCGAGCCCTTGAGCGCCGCGGCGCAGACCTCGCCGACCTTGCGGCCGACCTCGACCGAGCCGGTGAAGAAGACCTTGCCGACGCTGGACTTCGCAAGCGCGTCGCCGACCGCACCGCCGCCGTGCACGACGCGGACCAGCCCCTCGGGCAGCCCGCCCTTCTCGAAGACGCGGCGGATCGCCTCGCCCAGCAGCGGCGTCAGGCTGGCCGGCTTCAGCACCACGCCGTTGCCCGCCATCAGCGCAATCGCGACCTCGCCGAAGGGGATCGACCACGGGTAGTTCCAGGGCGCGATCACCCCGACTACGCCGATCGGCTCATACGAGAAGTGCCCTTTCTTACTCATCAGAAAGGCCTGGGACATCCGCACCTTCTCGTCGGCGAGGATCTTGGGGCCGGCCTTCGCACACCAGTGCAGCGCGTCGACGGTCGGCAGCAGCTCCATCGTGTAGGCCTCGGCCCGCGGCTTGCCCTGCTCGTTGACGAGCAGTTCGGCGATCTCGTCGATGTCGTCAAGCAGTGCGTCGGCGGCGCGCCGCATGTAGGCGGCGCGGCTCTTCAGCGACAGCTCCGCCCAGACCGGCTGCAGGCGGGCGACGTCATCGACCACGCCCTGCACCTGCTGGGGCGTAATCGTCGCGACCGAGCCAACCAGCTCTCCGGTGGCGGGGTTGAAGCTCTCGAGTGTGGACGCTGCTGGGCGTGCTTCGGTGGTAGCCATTGGTCGATTCTAGGCCGATGAGCCGGCCAGGGCTGGAATCCGAGACGGCGCGGCGGAGTCTCCACGCTCGATCGCCTCGTGCCGCCAGCGCAGATAGCTGGGGCCCACGTTCCTCAGCGAGCGCGGCAGCAGAGGAGTCGTCGCGCGGGAGGCGGCGGCGACCAGGCGCAGCTCCCGCTCCCTGGCGACGGTCCAGCGGATGCCGAAGCGCTCCCGCAGCACGGGCGGCAGCAGCCCGTCGGTCACCAGTGCGGTGTGGCGCACCGCGGGCGTGCTGGCGATTCGCCATGCCCGCCTGGGTAGGCGCAAAAGCGGTGAGGCTGGGCGCTCGAGGGCTTCGAGGACTTCCTCCACGGCCGCGGTGCGCTCGAGTCGATCCTCGACCATGCGGTCGAAGTAGTCGCGAAACGCCGTCCAGCTGTCCGGCAGATCGCGTTCGCGCACGCCGATCAGCCGCCCGCTCCGTCGCCAATCGGCGTAGAGCTCTTCGACTCGGTCGCGCGGCATCGACCTGCCCAGCAGCGCATGGCCGCGGACGATCGAGTCGACCAGGGTGGCGTGGACCCAGGCGTAGGCCTCGGGCTCGAGGGCGCTGTATGGCTCGCCGTCAGGCATCCGGCCCCTGATGTGCTTGTGCATCTCACGGATGCGTTGCCCCATCTCACCCGCCCGCGCCGGCCCGCCGTAGGTCATCGTGTAGGAGTAGTCGAGCGTGCGGAACAACCTTCCCCACGGGTCGGCGCGGAAGTCGGAGTGCTCGCTGACCCCGGCGCCGACGGTTGGGTGAGAGACCTGCAGGAGGATCGCGTAGGCGCCGGTGGCGAGCAGCCGCGCGTCGCCGGAGTAGCGCCAGAGTGCCGAGCCCTGCTTTGGCACTAGCGACGCGAACTCCTCGGGGCGAGGAAGGACCGATGCCATCGGCACCAGTTTCTCATTGGCCATACTCAGAGCGATGGACCGCCTCTTCGATACGGGCGATGCTCCCAGCGCCGCGGAGGTTCCGGCCGCCGACGCGCCGCTGGCCGTGCGGATGCGGCCGCGGAGCCTGGATGAGCTGGTTGGGCAGGAGCACGTGCTGGGGGAGGGGTCGGCGTTGCGGACCGCGATCGAATCCGGGAAGCCCCACAGCGCCATCCTCTACGGGCCGCCGGGGTCGGGCAAGACGACGCTCGCGCGGATAGCGGCCGCCGGGGCCAAGGGCGCGTTCGAGGAGGAGTCGGCCGTCAACGCCGGGCGAGCCGAGATCCGGGCGGTGATCGAGCGGGCGCGGGAGCGCCGCCGGGTCAGCGAACGCCCGACCGTCCTTTTCCTCGACGAGATCCACCGCTTCAACAAGGCCCAGCAGGACGCGCTGCTGCCGGCGGTCGAGGAAGGGCTGCTGACATTGATCGGGGCGACCACCGAGAACCCGTACTTCGAGGTCAACTCGGCACTCCTCTCCCGCTGCCAGGTCTACGAGCTTCAGTCCCTGGACCAGGAGCAGGTCGAGGTCCTGTTGCGACGGGCGCTCTCCGACCCCGAGCGGGGCCTCCCGAGCCCGCCTCCGGTCACCGACCAGGCGCTGGCGATGCTGGCGGACCGTTCGGGCGGCGACGCTCGCGTCGCGCTCTCCGCCCTGGAGCGTGCGGTTGAGCGCTCCGGCGGCGAGGAGATAGACGTCGCCGCGGCCGAGGACGCGCTGCAGCGCAAGGCGCTGGAATACGACCGCGACGGCGACCGCCACTACGACTTCATCTCAGCCTGGATCAAGGCGACCCGCGGCTCCGACGTCGACGCGTCCCTCTACTACCTGGCCGTGATGCTCGAGGGCGGCGAGGACCCGCGCTTCATAGCGCGCCGCATGGTCATCCTCGCCTCCGAGGACATCGGCAACGCCGACCCGCAGGCGCTGCTGATCGCCGATGCCGCCGCCCGCGCCGTCGATCGGGTTGGTTTGCCGGAGTGCGCGCACAACCTCGCCCAGGCGACCGTCTACCTGGCGCTGGCCCCGAAGTCGAACGCTTCCTACAAAGCCCTCGGCGCCGCCCGCGGCGAGGTCCGCACGAGCGGCTCGAAGACGCCGCCGGACTACCTCCGCGATGCCCACTACCCCGGAGCCGAGAAGCTCGGCCGGGGAGACGGGTACCGCTACGCGCACGACGAGCCGGGCGGGGTCAGCGATCAGCCGCTGATGCCCGAGGAGCTCGGCGATCGGCGTTTTTACACGCCCACGGACCGGGGTTTCGAGGCGGAGCTGGGCCGTCGCCTGGAGGCCCTGAAAAAGAGATTTCGCAGGAATTCGTAACGGGCGCAACTTCCTCTTTCACCCCGTGTTTCAAAGTCGGCTTTCCAAGCTAGAGCCAGGGAGAGCCGACACCGGCCGGAGGCCTGGACTGGGGGTCTCCGGCCGGTATTCAGGGAGAATCAGGGGGAACTCGACGACCGCGCCCGCACTGCGCGGTCGTCGAGTTTTGCGCGAATCGCGCCGTGGCCCTACCCGTCCCAGGCGGCGGTTGGGTAGGACGCTCGGGCGGGCTCAAACCACGTAAGGTGATGAGGATGAGTGCCGACGAGCACACGGAGCGCCTGCGGCTGGGGGGAATGGCGTTGCGCAACGGGCTGCTGATCCACGGGCCGACCCATTGGGCGGTGGCGGTGCGGGGTCGCGACGGAGAGGTGCGCGTCGCCTCCGACCGCAAACCGCGGCTGGCGCCGGGGTTGGCCGGGCGCCTGCCGGGCCTGCGCGGCCCGCTGAAATTGCTCGAGTCCTTCGTGGTGCTGCCGTTGATGTGGCGGCGTTTGCCGGCGGTGCGCCTTCCTTTCGCGGACTGGCGGGTGCTGATCGCGATGGGCGCAACCATGCTCACCGCCGCGGTCCTGCGTCGCAAGGTGACGAACCCCGCCCTGCGCGAGGGGCTCGGACAGGCGATTGGGACCATGCCGGCGATCATCGCCCTAACCGACCGTGAGCTTGCCGCCTACCACGGCGGCGAGCACAAGGTGATCGCCGCCTACGAGCAGGGGATCGAGGACCCCGCGTCCGTGCCCAAGGAGCACGACCGCTGCGGCTCCAATCTGATCGCGCCGATGATGCTGCTCTCGATTGGCGGCACGGTGATGCTGGAGTGGCTGGTTGAGAAACCGAGCCAGCTGGCTCGCACCGTCGTGGGCCTGGGGGGCGCTTCGCTCGCGGTAGAGATGTTCGCCTGGAGCGATCGCAATCGCGGCACTCCTCTGGCCGAGGCGTTCCACACCCCCGGTCGTGAGATCCAGCGCCGGATCGCCACCAAGGAGCCGACGCCTGAGCAGCTCGAGGTCGGGATCGCCGCCCTGGCCGAGATCCTCCGCGCCGAGGGTGTCAACTGATGTTCGGAAGGATCGACCACGTCGGTGTCGCCGTCGACGACCTCGACGCCGCGCTCGCCCTCTATGAGGAGAGCTTCGAGATGAAGCTTGCGCACCGCGAGACCGTCGAGTCGCAGGGTGTCGAGGCCGTGCTGCTCGATGTCGGCGACGGGCACGTCGAGCTGCTGCGCCCGCTTGGAGAGGACACGGCGGTCGGCAAGTTCCTCGCCCGCAAGGGTCCAGGCCTGCACCACGTCGCCTACGCGGTCGGCGACATCGACGCGACCCTGCAGAGGGTGGCGGCGGCGGGGATTGAGCTGATCGACTCGGAGGCCCGCATCGGCATCCGCGACAGCCGCGTCGCCTTTCTGCACCCGCGCTCCACCGGCGGTGTGCTGACCGAGATCGTCGAACCTGCAGGAGGTCACTGATGGCGGACGCACAGCGTGTGGAGATCGGCTTCGAAGGCGGCCAGGTTGTCTCGGTGCGGCTCAATGACTCCGAGCTGTCCGACCTTCGCAAGCAGGTCGAGAAGGGTGGCTGGTACGACGTCAAGACCGAGGACGGTGTGCTCGCCGTCTATCTCGGCAAGGTCGCCTTTCTGCGCATCGACTCGGGCGAGCACCGCGTCGGCTTCTCGCTCGGCCGAGACTGATGCGCGCGCGAAAGCTGGTCGCCGTCGCCTTCCTGGCGACTTTGGGCGCAGCACTTTGGTGGCGCAAGAACCCCTCCGCCTGTCCCTACGGCCAGCGCTTCTGGGTCGAAGCGCCGCACCCGATCGTCACCCGTGACCGGCTGCGTTCGGTCCTACACCCGCGGCCGGGCGAGCGGGTCCTCGAGATCGGCCCCGGCACGGGCTACTACTCGTTCGACATCGCGGGCTGGGTCGGGCCCGATGGCAAGCTCGAGATCTTCGACCTCCAGCGGGAGTTCCTCGACCACGTGATGCGCGGCGCCACGGAGCGCGGCCTCGAGAACATCGTCCCGACCCAGGGCGATGCCACCGCTCTCCCCTACGAGAGCGACTCGATGGACGCAGTCGTCCTCACCGCGGTTCTCGGTGAGGTTCCCGACCAGGCAGCGGCGCTCCGGGAGATCCACCGTGTCCTCAAGCCAGCCGGTCGCCTCATCGTCGGTGAGCTCTTCGGCGATCCTCACTTCACCACCTTGACGAGCCTCAAACGAGGCGCCGCCGACGCCGGCCTCGGCTACGAGAGCCACTCCGGCAACTGGTTCGCCTACTTCGCTTGCCTCGTTCCGCAATAGAAGAGGCGCGACGGGCATATCGCCCGCCGCGCCTCTGTCAGCTGCCTCTATTTGCAGGCTGAGATGTTGAGCCGGAATTTGTTGCGCTTGACCCGCTTGCCGTTCTGGCCTTTCAGGTTCAGCACCGCGGTTTGCTTTTTCTCGCAGAGGTTCCGCGAGTTGATCACGAGGCTCTTCCTGCCACCGTTCATGTTCAGGATGAACTTCTTCACCGGGACGTCCGGCAGCATGTTGAACACGGTCTTCAGCCCCCCGTGTTTGGTGCTGATTACGCCGTATGCCTGGACGCGCACTTGACCGCGCAGGTCGGCTACCAGGTCCGGCAATTTGTGGTCGGAAGAGACCAGGTAGACCGGGCCCTTCAGCTTGTCGCTGAGCAGCGGCGATTTCGCTTCCGCCTGGCCGTAGACCGATGCTTTCGGACACGTCTGCGAGGCCAGCTGCGGCCTCGTGCAGATGGTCTTGATGTGGCTCTGGTCCAGGAACAGCGAGGACGGCAGGTTCAGGGCCGCTCGGCTCAGGTTTGCGTCCCCTTCGCGAGCTACCAAGATCGCCCGAATCCGCGGGTTCTTCGCCCGTTTGGTCGGGCCAGACACGCGGACGTGCAGTTTCGGCTTGAAGCCGAGTTTGTTGCACCCGCTCACCTGGAAGGGCGCGCTGACGGGATAGGAGCTGAACGCGGCCGGATCGGCCGGGTTGGCGCCGCCCCCGTTGATCACACCACTCGATGTCTGTGCGGTGCAGTTCGTCGGGTTGAGCATGAACTGGTTGCGATCGACGTTGACGTCGATCGAGCGCAGATCCAGCTTGACCCCGCCGAACACATCCGGGATGGGGTCGGAGACCGCGTTGACCTGGGCGGTCTTCGGGTTGACGAACAGCGCGGCCCTGACCACAACGGTGCCGAGGTCGTACGGACCCGCGACCGCCGGCGTGATTGCCGCCATCGAGAGCGGCGCGCCCTTGTAGGGGCCGGCCAGGTAGGCGGTGCCTCCGAGGGACAGCGGGTTGCCACCCGTGCCGGCCTCGACCGAGACCGAGCCGATGCGACTATCGGTGGAGCAACTCGGGCTGGCCGCCTCGGCTTTGCCCGTTGCGGCGGCAGCGGCGGTGAGCGCCCCCTCCGCGCAGTACGGGATTCCGGCGAGTTTTCCGGTCAACCCCTTCGGCAGGGTGACGTTGACCACTTTCAGCTCCTGCTGGCCGTCGGGACGCCCGATGTGGACGCGGAACGGCGAGTAGGCCTTTGCCTGCGTGTTGTCGCTCGCGGCGGTGTAAGGCGGAGTGAATTTACGTTCCGCCAGCGTTTTCGGGCAGTTGGCCCCACCGGAGATCGTGAAGCTGGTGCTGACCGGTTTCTGCACACCCGGCTGCGACCACGGTTCCATCTGGCCCGTGGCTTCGGCGGGCGAGCAGGTCGGCGGGCTCGTCAACACGTCTTTCGAACCGTCGAAGTGGATCTTCACCGACTCGAACGGCACCTGCGGCAGCCCTTTCGGCAGTGCGCCGAAGAACTGGCTTTCCTGCTGGTCATCCAGCACCGCGGTCAGCTGGCCCGTAACCGGGTTGGCTTTGACGTTGCCGACGAGGCGGGTGGCGATTCCCTCCGCTTCGGACTTCGCTTCGATCAGGATGCGGAAGAGCTCCCCGGACTGCGGGTTGTTGCTCTTCGGTTCCCCGACGTAGACGTCGCCCTCGAGCGGCTCGTGCAGCGGCGGCGAGGCGACCTCAACCGAGCCGATGTCGGACGCCGCCGGGCATTCGTTTGTGTAGGTGCGAACGTTCTTCTTGAACTGCGCGTCGGTGCAGGCCACCAGCCCGTTGGCGCCCGATGGGTTGAGGCCCATGCCGGCAGGCATCGTGACCTCCGCAGTTCGGACGTTGGACTGCGACTGGTTGGCGCCACCTTCGGTGGTCGGGTTGAAGGGCAGCTTCGCCTCGACCGTGGCCGGCGCGGGCGAATCGATCGCGTTGGTCCCCGGCGAGACCGCGATCGACGGGTCGAACGGGATCGTTTCGCAGCCCGTCTGTTTGACGTATTCGCCCGTTTCTTGCGGTTCTTTCGGTGGCTTCCCCTCGACCGGAGTGGATCCGGTCGGGAAGGTCGGGTTCGGAGCGCCGTACGACTCGGCTCGGAACCAGGTCGAGTAGAGGCTTTCGAATGCCGCTTCGTTCGGATCGAAGCAGGTGGTTGGCGTGGTCAGGTAGGTCCCGTTGCCGGATCGCCCATTGGTGACGAGTCGGCTGACCAGGGTCGAGACGCCCGACACTTCTGCCGTGTTCGGCAGTTTGATCGTGAAGCTCTCGTGGAAGTCGTCCTCCCAGTTCACTTCGGTTTCGAGGAAGACCGGCAACGCTTCGTTGACGACGAATCCGAGTCTCGCCGGTTCGCCGGGTTTGGGCACCAGGTTGTAGACAGGGATTTTGGTCGAGATGACCGGTGGTGCAAACGTGGGCGGAATGACAGCCCACTGTTCTGGGCCCGGCTGGTTTTTGACCAGGGTGATGTTCTGTTCACTGGTAATGGTCGACGGGTCGCAGGCGGGTTTGATTTTGCCTGCCACGACATTCATGAAGCTGCTTTCCGGGCAGCGGGAGGGCGTCGCCTCCGGGTTGACCGTGAGGCCTGGAGGCAGATCGGTCCGGAGCGTTTTGATCGTGTGTTCCGCGAGCGTCGGCGGGATCGGGGCGAAGAACACGCCGGGCGCCGGTTCGGTGTACGGATCGTGCTCGATCGTGTACTGGGTGAATCCAATCTGTGGGTGGCCCGCAGCCGTCGTGAAGAAGAGTTCCGGCGTTTCCGACGAGCACCGCTTCAGCCCCGGTCCTTCCGCCGCCGGTTCCGCTTTCGTGTCGGCCGTACACGTTCCCGACTGGAATCCCGAATCGAAGTTTTCCGGCGTTTGCGGCTGGATGATGTCCGGCGTGTCCGCGGCGGCAGGGCCGCTGAAGGCGAAAACACACAGTGCGATGGCGAGCGTGAGCAGCCCTACCGGGCTTGCCTTACCTCTCATTGACTCTCTCCTCATTTGAGACGGGTTCCCTTTCCTTGAACTACCCGCCTCCCGCACTTCAAAACGGTACACCCCATTGCAATGGGGCTCATGAGTGGTTACTACAAGTTGTCCAATAAGACCGTTACTTAGAGGACAAAGAGTCCCAAAGGCGATTCTCAGCTTCGGCTACACCTTTAGCGCCAGCGTCGATGTCACGCCAGAGGGTTGGCTCTGGCTCCTCACGCTCGCTGGCAGTGTGGAAAGCTGAGGCGAGCTCCGTCCACCGGGCGGCGGCGTCGGCGGCCAGCGCGGCCTCCGGTCGACCCGCCTCCTCGAGGAAGCGCGAGTACATAAGTCGGAAGGCCCCGCCGCCGGTGCCGCGGCGCTCGATCACCTGGTAGCCGAAGCGGGCGCACCACTTCCAGTCCTCGGTGACCTCGGGCCAGGAGCCGGCCTCCGCGGCGAGCCGGCGCACCGCGTCCATGCCGGAGAAGTTCCGGAACTCGGGCTCGACCATCGCCGACGCTGCGCGCTCGATCGCGGCGGGGATCGCCTCCCGCAGCTGCTCTTCGGAGATCGCTCCCGACACGGTGAACATGTGGCCCTCGATGGGGTAGGCGGGGTGGCTGCTGTGACGCGCCTCGGCGAGGCTCTCTAGCCGCGTCGTCTGCAGCTCCTCGAACCCAGTGTCGGAGAGGTAGGCGACCTGCTCGTCATAGCCGGCCAGGACGACGGCGTGGCCGGGGAAGTGGGCGGAGTTACCGTAGTGGTCGAGGTAGTAGAGGTCGGTGAGGAGGAGCGCCGGGTTGCCGGCGTCGACCTCTGCCCGGGCCGCCTCCCAGGAGTCGCCGTCGCCCTCCTCGAAGGTGCGCATCTCCAGCGCCGCACCGGTCAGCTCGGCGAAGGTCTCCTCGAGGCGGGCGGTGCGGCCGTTGAACCAGCGGCTGGGGGAGGCGTCCTCGAGCGTGACGTAGTAGAAGCAGGCGCCGGCGCCGAGTCCGAAGGCCATCTCCTCGCTGAGCTCGACGCCGTGGAAGGCGAGCAGGTTGCGCAGCGCGGTCGAGCCGCAGTGATTGCCGGGCACGTGGGTGTAGCTGGGGACCATGGTCGCCATGGGTGGATTCTGCTCGACTTGCCCTGGCAGGGCGGCGACGGGGCGGCCCCTGCGCCCATATCCTGCGCGGCTCGTGAGGGACCTCGACCTACAGATCCTGCGCGCGATGCGAACACGCGGGCACTCGCCCGGTGCCGAGCGCGCCGTCAGGGCGCTGGGAAAGGCCGGCAACAACGGTGCGGTCTGGGTTGCCCTCGGCCTGGTCCTCGCGGTCGCGGACGGCTCCAACCGCGAGGCCTGGCTGATCTGCGCGGCTCTGGGCCCGATCGCGATCGGCCTCAACTACGCGCTGAAGCTGGTCGTCAAAAGGCCGCGGCCGGTGCTGGAGGACCTTCCCCCCCTCGGCGGCGCGCCAAGCTCGCTGAGCTTCCCCTCTGCCCACGCGACCTCCTCGTTTGCCGTCGCCACCGCGATGGCCCGCGTCGCCCCGGAGGCGGCCGTCGTCTTCGTCCTCGCCGCAGCACTCGCCCTCGGCCGCCCCTACCTGGGGATGCACTACCCCTCCGACGTCCTCGCCGGCGCACTGCTCGGTGTCGCGCTGGGCCTGATCGTGCCGCTCTCGCTGTGATTGGCGGCGGCGGCAGATGAAGGTCGGGATCGTCGGCCTGCCGAACGCGGGCAAGTCCACCCTCTTCAACGCCCTGACCAAGGGCGGCGCCCAGACCGGCGACTACCCGTTCACCACGATCGAGCCGAACGTGGCGGTCGCCGAGGTGCCGGACGAGCGACTCGAGCAGGTAGCGGCGACGGTGCGCAGCTCGAAGCTGGAGCCGGCGACGATCTTCTTCCACGACATCGCCGGCCTCGTCAAGGGCGCCTCCGAAGGCGAGGGCCTCGGCAACCAGTTCCTCGCCTCGATCCGCGAGACCGACGCGATCTGCCACGTCGTGCGCTGCCACGACGACTCGGGCGTACCCCACCCCGACGGCCGTGTCGACCCGCTCGCCGACATCGAGACGATCGAGACCGAGCTGATGCTGGCCGACTACGAGCAGGTAGAGCGGCGGCTGGGCCGGGTCACCAAGCAGGCGAAGTCGGGCGATGTGGAGGCGATCGCCGAGCAGGGTTGGCTGCAGGCGGTGCACGAGGCGCTCGCCGCGGGTCGCCCTGCCCGCTCGATCCCGGTTCCGGAGCTCGCACCTGACGCGGCGACGAACCTCGGCGCCCTGACCACCAAGCCGATCCTCTACGTCGCCAACGTCGACGAGGGCGACGCCGAGGTGCCGGAGGTGGTTGCCGCCCACGCCGCCGCGGTCGGCGCCGGCGCTGTCGCGGTCAGCGCCCGGATCGAGGGCGAGCTGGCGGAGCTCGACCCCGCCGAAGCCGAGGAGATGCGCGACTCCTACGGGGTCGAGGGCTCAGGCCTAGCCCGCCTGGTCCGCGCCGCCTACGACCTGCTCGAGTTGATCACCTTCTTCACCGCCGGCGAGGACAAGGAAGCCGTCGCCAGGCCGGTGCCGCGCGGGATCACCGCCTGGGAGGCGGCAGGGACGATCCATACCGAGATCCAGGAAGCGTTCGTAAAAGCCGAGGCGATCGGCTGGCAGCAGCTGGTCGAGTGCGGCGGCTACGCGCCGGCCCGCGACCGCGGCCTGCTGCGCATCGAGGGACGCGACTACGTCGTCGCCGACGGCGACGTGATCACGATCAAGGTCTGAGCCCGCGAACCCGGTTCGCGGGGCCCTCAGTAGCTGCAGTCGCGAGCGCCAGAGACGTACTGGAGGGGGCCAAGCTGTTCGAACGCCCCACTGTTGAACTGATAGGCCCCGTTGACGACGCCGTTGGTCGCGACGTGCCATTCGTAGAAGGACGAGCCTCCGCTGTTTTCAACCTGCTCGTTGAAGGTCCAGGAGCCATCGGCCTCGACGACGGCGTTCTGCACCTGGTAGGCGCGGGCGCCGTTGATGATGTCGGCGCCCGAGACCGAGGTCAGGCGGCAGTAGTAGAACGAGCCGCTTGAGGTGTGGCTGTAGCGCTGCTCGACCGAGCAGTTGGGCCAGCTCGCCGGGCAGTCGGTGAAGGTCGAGTTGAGGAGGTATTTCTCCAGGAACGGCTTCGCGGCTTCCCCTTCGAGTTTCCGCCCTGGCGGATCGAAGAGAGGCGGGATCGCGCAGGACGCGCTTGCCAGATAAGCCTGCTTGCAGACCGGGACAGGCTTCTTGCCCCGTTTCTTCTTGCACTTCTTGACGTTTTTCCCGTTTTGTTTGACGGTGACGAGCTTCTTGCCTTTCGGGCATTTTTTGCCTTTGGCTTTCTTCGATGCCGTGGCGGCAGGCGGCGATGAAGCGTCGACGGGGGCGATCGAGACCGCCGCGAACATCGCAAGGGCGCAGGCAAGCGGGATCGCTCGTTTCCAGATAGCCACACGCCGAGCGTACAGGCTGCCAAAGAGGCTTCAACGGTCAACCGCTGTTGTGCCGCACCGTCAGGCTAGAGTCCAACCGCATGGATGAAGGGGCGCGGTTTCCAGGGGTTGCCGCGAAGGCGGGCCACTACGAGAGCTTCTACATCAAGGCCTGCCGGCCCGGGGGCGGGCAGGGCGTGTGGATTCGCCACACCGTCCACAAGCGGCCCGGCGCCGAGCCGAATGCCTCGATCTGGTTTGTCCTCTTTGACCGCGAGGCCGACGGACCGCGCGCCACGAAGGTCACCGTGCCGGCGGCCGAGCTCTCGGTGCCGCCGGGCTCGTGGATCCGGGTGAGGGATGCGGAGATCGGCCCCGGCCGGGCCACCGGCGCGATCGGCACAGATGCGTTGACGGCGTCCTGGGACTTCAGCTTCGGCGGCGACGCGGAGCCGTGCAAGTACCTGCCGGCGGACTGGCTCTATGAGGCGCGAGTGCCGCGGACCAAGTTCGTCGCTCCCTACCCGAACGCGCGCTTCAACGGCCGCCTCGAAATCGACGGAGAGAAGATCGACCTCGCGGACTGGCCGGGAATGGTCGGCCACAACTGGGGCAGCGAGCACGCCGAGCGCTGGGTCTGGCTGGAGGGGACGGGGTTCGACGGCTCCCCCGACACCTACTTCGACGCCGGCGCGGCGCGGATCAAGCTGGGGCGGCGGACCACCCCCTGGATCCCGTCCGGGATGCTGATGCTGGACGGCGAGCCGCACCGGCTTGGCGGCTTCGGCAAGATCCGCTCCGCGACGATCGAGGCCTCACCGGGGGAGTGCTCGTTTGTCCTCCCCGGCAAGGACATCGTCGTCCGCGGTCGCGTGTCGGCCCCGAAGAAGGACTTCGTCGGCTGGGTCTACGCCGATCCCAAGGGCCCCGAGCACCACACGATCAACTGCTCGGTCTCCGATCTCGAGCTGAAGATCGAACAGCCGGCCCGCCCCGTTCGCGAGCTCTCGCTCGCGGCGGGTGCCGCTTACGAGTTCGGCATGCGCGAGACCGATCACGGCATCCCGACCCAGCCGTACCCGGACGGGTGAGCGGGTGGATCGTGTCGGCGCGCACCGCCACTGGCTGATCTGGGCGGCAGTTCTCCCCGTCGCGTTTTGGGCGTGGGTGCGGCTGTTTGGCATGGAGCGGGGGTTTCCCCTCCTCCCAGCGATGGCCTACACGCCCTACGTCGCCGTCGCGGCGCTGTTCGTGACCGGGATCGCCGTCGCCCTGCGGAACTGGGCAGCCGCGACGCTCGCCGCCCTCGCCACCGTCTGCTTCCTCACCGCGGTGCTGCCGCGTGCGATCGGCTCCCCGGAGCCGATCGACGGCGAGGAGCTGGCGGTGCTCTCCGTCAACCTCCACCTCGGCAAGGCGGACATCCCGACCCTGATGGGGCTGATCGAGCGCCGCGATCCCGATCTGCTCAGCCTGCAGGAGCTGACGCCCGGCTTCGCCACCAAGCTCGAGGAGGCGGGCCTCCGTCAGATCTTTCCCAACGCGGTGCTCTCGCTGCGCTGGCGGGCCAGCGGCGGCGGCATCTACTCGCGGCTTCCGCTGCGCAAGCTGCGAGAAGCGCAGGACTTCGCCTTCCGCATGCCCCGCGCCGAGCTGACCCTGCCCGGCGGCAGCACGGTGCGAGTGGTTGACGTTCACCCTTTCACTCCCACCCGCAACGGGATCGGCCGCTGGCGGAGGGGCCTGGAAAGCCTGCCGCGAACCGGTGCCGGCGCCCCCTGGGTCCTGGCGGGCGACTTCAACGCAACCCTGGACCACGCGGAGCTGCGCGAGGTGATCGACCGCGGCTACCGCGACGCCGCTGAGGTCGTCGGGGAAGGCCTGACGCCGACCTGGCCCTACGGTCGCTTCTGGACGCCGCCGATCACGATCGACCACGTGCTGGCGGACTCACGCATCGGCGTCGCCGGCTACGAGGTCGACGACATTCCGGGAACCGATCACCGTGCCGTCTTCGCGCGCCTCTCGATTCGCTGAACCTTGCTGAAGCTCATCCACCGGTCGTAGGTGCCGAGCGCCTGCTGGAGCTGGTCGCCGCGGATCTTCGTCACGCCGCCCGTCCCGTGCAGCCGCGCCCAGACGATTCGCGGCGAGGTACCCCGCTCGACGATCGCGACCCGCTTCAGCCGCCCCTCGAGATAGCCGCCCAGCAGGTCGCTTATCTCCGCTCCTGAGAAGCTCAGCTTCCAGTTGTGCAGCGGGCAGAGGCTGTCGTAGGGATCGGGGACTCCGACGAGGTAGGGGATGGGCGGGCCGAAGAAGACGTTCTGGGCGCTCTCCGTATGGCCGCCCGAGCAGGCGGAGAAGAACGTCTGGGCGATCTCTCCCCGGTAGCGGACCACCTCTCCCTTGGTCTCCTTGGTCGCCCTGTTGGTGCGGGCGGCCTCGCTGGCGATGCCCTCGTAGACCTGACTGCGGGTGTCGTTGTAGAGGTCGAAGCCGTTGCCGTTTACACCGCTGGTCAGCGCGTAGGAGCGCGCCGCCACGGCCTGGGCGCGCAGGGCGGCCAGGGGCCAGGACGCCGGCGACTCGTTGGCGACCACCCCCCTTACGTACTGGTCGATGGGCACCGCGTTGATCGCGTTGAGCGCGCTGGGGTCGGAGTTCGTCGGAACCACCTCGAGCGCCCCGCGGTACTCGTCTCCGGAGATCTCGACCCTGCCGTTCCCGCTGGCCCGCAGCTTGCCCCCGCAATCGGCAAGCTGTTGCCCGTCCGAGCTGAGCAGGCGAACGCTCCCCCCGGCCCGGTGGGCCCCATAGCTCCGCGCCGGCGCCAGCTGTCTTCCGCAGGCGCTCGTCGCCCCGCTGAACTCGACGTCGCCGCCGCCGGAGATGGCGAGCAGGACGCGGACCGTTTGCCCACCCGGCAGCTTGCCGACGCTGGTCCCCCGGTAGTAGTGGGCGAGGATGAAGCGGTAGCCCTTCCCGTGCTTGGCGAAGCCGTAGGCGCCGTACTGGCTCATCCCGACCCCATGGCCAAACCCGTGACCCTTCACCACCCAGGAAACGCTGGCCTCGGCGCTGGGGGCCAGGAGCAGGAAGATCAGAATCGCCAGGGCTCGAGATCTCATCTCAGGGGAAACAGCTTCGCGATGGACGAGTAGCGGCCTTCATCTACCCTGAAACAACCCAAACCGAGAGGATGTTGAGCATGGCGACGCAGACCGTCCGGGCGGCCGACCACAAGCTCCTCGCCGCCGGCGAGTGGGTGGAGACGGGCGAGTGGGACGAGGTGCTCAGCCCCTACGACGGGACCGTCGTCGGCCGCGTGGCCAGGGGCGACTCGGCGCTGGTCGACAAGGCTGTTGCCGCTGCCCACCGGGCCTTCGAGTCGGGAGGGTTCCCCCAGCATGAGCGCGCGGCGGTGCTCGACCGCGCCGCCAAGCTGGTCGGCGAGCGGATCGACGACCTGGCACTGACGATCGCCGCCGAGGCGGGGAAGCCTCTGAAGACCGCGCAAGCGGAGGCCGGGCGCTGCGTCGACACCCTCACCTTCTCCGCGGTCGAGGCGCGCAAGCTCACCGGCGGGACCGTGCCGATGGAGGCCTCCGAGGCGGGCGGCGGCAAGCTCGGCGTGATGCTCCGCGTCCCCTACGGGGTGGTCGGCGCGATCAGCCCGTTCAACTTCCCCCTCAACCTGGTCGCCCACAAGCTCGGGCCGGCGATCGCGGCGGGCAACGCGGTGGTGCTGAAGCCCGCCGGCCAGACGCCGGTATCGGCTCTGAAGCTGGCCGCGATCCTCGCCGAGGCTGGGCTGCCCGACGGTTGGCTGAGCGTCGTCCCCGGCCCGGGCTCGGAGGTCGGCAACGCCATCGTCGAGCACGAGCTGACCCGCGTCCTCACCTTCACCGGCTCCTCGAAGGTGGGCTGGGGGATCCGCAGTCGCGTCCCCCACAAGAAGGTCAACCTCGAGCTGGGCTCCAACGCCCCGCTGATCGTTCACGCCGACGGCGACTGGGAGGCGGCCGCCGACAAAGCCAAGCTCCATGCCTTCTCCCACGCCGGGCAGAGCTGCATCTCGATCCAGCGGGTGCTCGTCCACGAGGAGGTCGCCGACGCCTTCACCGAGCGTCTGGTTGCCAACACCGAAGCGTTGCGGGTTGGCGACCCGCTCGACCCCGAGACCGATGTCGGCCCGCTGATCTCCACCGATGACCGCGACCGGGTCAAGGAGTGGGTCGAGGAGGCGGTCGCCGCCGGAGCCGAGCTGCTCACCGGCGGCGATCTGGTCGACGAGGGCCGCTGCCTCGCCCCGACCCTGCTCGGTGCGCCGCCGCGCGACGCCAAGGTCTGGCGCGAGGAGATCTTCGGGCCGGTGGCGACGATTGATCGCTACACCGACTTCGGCGAGGCCCTGCGGATGGCGAACGACTCGAAGTTCGGCCTCCAGGCGGGAGTCTTCACCCGCGACGTCGGTCGTGGGCTGGAGGCCGCGCAGACGCTCGAGTTCGGCGGTGTCCTGATCAACGAGGTCCCCACCTTCCGCGCCGACCAGATGCCCTACGGCGGGGTCAAGGACTCCGGCAACACCCGCGAGGGACCCGCCTACGCGGTGATCGAGCTGACCGAGGAGCGCTTCGTCACCCTCCAGGGGTGAACCAACCTTCCGCTCTTGCACTACCGTATTTTAGGTAGTAAGGTGCGGTTATCTTAAGTATTGGGGTGAAGATACAGGCTCTGGCCATCGCCGCGGCGCTCTGCGCTGCCTTGGCCTTGGGCGCCTCAACCGCGACGGCGGCGACCAATCCGTTCGGCCTGACGACGCTCGATCAGCGGATCGTCCCAACCGGTGCCACCGGCTTCGACCAGCTTGGGATCGGCCCGGGGGAGGGCTACGTGGTTCGCGAGGATGGCCTCGGGTCCGCGCAGCCGGGCCGCGCCGAGCGGCGTGTCTCCCTCGCCTACTTCGGCCAGCTCTCCGACTTCCAGCTCGCCGACGAGGAGAGCCCGGCCCGGGTCGAGTTTGTCGACTTGTTCGGGTCTCCGGTGGAGGCGGCCTTCCGCCCCTGGGAGGCGCTCCAGTCGTTCATCGACGACGCGATGATCCGCCAGGTCAACACCTTCGCCACCGCCGGCCCCGTCGCTGCCGGCGATGGGTCGCGAAGCGCGATGGACTTCACGATCGACACCGGCGACTCGGCCGACAACCAGCAGCTCAACGAGACCGAGTGGGTGCGGACGCTGCTCGAGGGCGGCACGCTCGACCCGAACAGCGGCATCGACCCGACCGGCTACACGCACCCACTCTGCCCGCCCGCCGGCGTGCCCGATGCCACCGAGGCCGCCAACTACACCGGCGTCCAGGACTACGACGACTACTTCGAGGGCCTCGTGCCCTACTTCTACGATCCCGACGATCCGCGCGGGGCGTCCACCGGCTGGCCCTTCTACCCGGGCTTGATGGACCGGGCCCAGCAGCCGTTCACCGCCGCCGGGCTCACCGTGCCGAGCTACGTCTCCTTCGGCAACCACGACGCGCTGGCCCAGGGCAACCAGGCCGCCAACGCCTCCTTCGAGCAGGTCGCGACCGGCTGCCTGAAGCCGATGGAGGGGGCGGTTACCGGGCTGGCCGGGCTCGCCGACCTCACCCCCGATGACCTCAACGAACTGCTGATGTCGAACCCCACCGCGACCGAGCTGGTCCCGCCCGATCCCGATCGGCGCTACGTCTCCAAGGCCGAGTACAAGCAGGTCTTCCTCGATGGGACTCAGGCCGACGGACACGGCTTCGCCGAGATCGACCCGGCTGAGAACGCCGCCTCTGGGGGCGCCGCCGGCTACTACTCGTTTGTCCCGGTGCCGGGCCTGCGGATGATCGCCCTCGACAGCGTCTGCGAGGGTGGCGTCACCGGCCCCTGCGCCGACGGCAACATCGACGACCCCCAGTTCCGCTGGCTCGAGGGCGAGCTGAAAGAGGCGACCGCCGCCGACCAGCTCGTCGTCCTCTTCAGCCACCACGCGATCCCGAGCCTGACCGCGAACGTGCCCGACGAGGTGGCCCTGCCCTGCACCGCGCCCGACCCCCACGGGCACGACGTCAACCCAGGCTGCGACGCCGACCCGCGCTCCTCGACCCCGATCCACCGCGGCGCCGACATGGTCGAGCTGCTGCACCGCTACCCGCACGTGGTCGCCTGGGTCGCCGGGCACAGCCACGTCAACGACGTCACTCCCTACCCGGCAACCGATGGCAGCGGTCACGGCTTCTGGAGCATCCGGGTCGCGGCCGAGGCTGACTGGCCGCAGCAGACGCGGTTGCTGCAGATCTTCGACAATCGCGACGGGACGCTCTCGCTGTTCGGGACGATTCTCGACCACGCCAGCGAGGCCACCGCGCCGGCGCCGGGGATCGACGCTTCGACCCTGGCGCCCGCCGACCTCGCCTCGATTGGCCGCACGCTCTCCTACAACGACCACCAGACCGGCGGCGTGGCCTGCACGCCCGACCCCTGCGGCGAGGGCGCGCCCGAGGACCGCAACGTCGAGCTGCTGCTCGCCGATCCGCGCCGTGGCCCGGTCTCTCCTCCGGCCCAGGGCCCGAAACAAGGACAGGGACCGGGCAAAGGGCAGAGTCCCGGCAAGGGCAAAGGATGCTCGAGCCCGCCCGGTTGCGCCCAGTCCGCCCCCGGCGCTCCGAAGCCGAAGAAGACGAAGTGCCGAAAGGGCCTCAGGAAGACGAAGGTCAAAGGCAAGACCAAGTGCAAGCGGGTCAAGAAGCACCGCAAGGGCAACCGGCGCAGATAGCCACCTGCCTTTCCCGCGGCCAGAGACCTACGCGCTACCCTTGTGCGGGTTTCAACTAGGGGAGTGTGGTCACCGTGATTCGAAGCAGTGCGCCCAAGACAGGGCTTCTTGCCGCTGTCTCTTCAGCTGTGCTGATCGTGGCGCTGCTCTGCGCCTCCAGCGCCATAGCCGGGAAAATCCTCGGCGCGCCCGAGTGGCAGAACGGGGGGGTCGAGTACTTCGACGGGACGCTCGTCCAGACTTCCTCTCCCGGCAACAAATATGCGGCACCGGCCGACGGGGTGATCACCTCGTGGGGCAAGTGGTCATCGGCAGACCCGAAAAAACTCCAGCAGCTGAAATTGAAGGTTGCCCGGGAGTCGCCCGGTGGTTGGCAGATCGTTGCCGAAAGCAACCTCGAGACGCTCACGCAGGTCTACGCGAAAAACACCTTCTTGACCCGACTCCCGGTCAAACTCGGTGACGTGATCGGCCTCTACGGGCCCGGCGAACAGATCATGGCCTGGAAAGAAAGCGGCTACTTCGCCTACGGGAAATTCGGCGAAGACGCCCTCTCCAGCAGCGCCGAGTTCCTCCAGCCGACCCTCAACTACCTGCTCGTTGTCTACGCGACCTGGGAGCCCGACCTCGACGGCGACGGGTACGGCGACGAGAGCCAGGACACGTGCTTGAACTTCCCAGGCATCAGCGGCTGTGCGCAGACCGTTCCCGCCACCGGCCCCACCAAACCCGGGCAGACAAAACTGAAATGCAAAAAAGGCTTCAAAAAAGTCAAAGTCAAAGGCAAAACGAAGTGCAAGAAAGTCAAATCGAACAAAGGCAAACACAAAGGCAAAGGGAAAGGCAAAGCCAAAGGACACAAATAGTCCTTCGGCACCGCTGAGGCCCCGCCGCTTACTCGTGCGGCTGGGCCAGGCGGCGGTGGTCGAGCGCCTCCTCCAGCACCGACGGCTCGACGCCCTGCTCCAGCGCAACCTCACGTAGGGAGCGCCCTGATTCGGCCGCCGCCTTGACGATGTCGGCGGCTCGGTCGTAACCGATATGGGGGTTGAGCGCGGTTGCCGTCGCCAGCGTCGCCTCGGCGTGGCGCTCGGTCATCTCCTCGTTCGCCTCCACTCCGGCGACGCATTTCTCGTTCAGCAGTCGCGAGGCCGAGGCGAGCAGCTTGATCGAGTCGAGCAGGTTGCGGGCGATCAGCGGCACCCGCACGTTGAGCTCGAACTGGCCCTGGCTGCCGGCGACGGTGATCGCGGCGTCGTTGCCGATCACCTGGGCGGCGACCTGGATCACGACCTCCGGGATCACCGGGTTGACCTTGCCGGGCATGATCGAGGAGCCCTTCTGCAGCTCCGGCAGCCGCAGCTCGGCGAGGCCGGCGCGCGGGCCCGAGCCCATCAGCGCCAGGTCGTTGGCGATCTTGTTGAGCGAGACGGCGTAGACCTTGAGCGCCCCGGACAGCTCCACCAGCGCGTCGCGGTTGCCCTGCGCCTCGAACGGGTCGAGCGGCGCGGAGATCGTCAGGCCCGTGTCGGCGGCGAGCTTCTCCCGCACCTTGGCGGCGAACTCCGGGTGGGTGTTGAGGCCGGTCCCGGTCGCGGTGCCGCCGAGCGGGATCTGGCCGACGCGGCGCAGCGTCCCCTCGACCCGCTGGACGCCGAGCCGCACCTGGGCCGCGTAGCCGCCGAACTCCTGCCCCAGGGTCACCGGCACCGCGTCCATCAGGTGGGTGCGCCCGGCCTTGACGACGTCGGCGAACCGCTTCGCCTTCGCCTCCAGCGCCGCCTGCAGCCCGCCCATCGCCGGCAGCAGGTCGTGGGTGACCTCGTCCAGCGCCGCCAGGTGGACGGCGGAGGGGAAGACGTCGTTGGAGGACTGGCCCATGTTGACGTGGTCGTTGGCGTGGGCCCCGTCGCCCGCCAGGTTGGCGATCACCTCGTTGGCGTTCATGTTCGAAGAGGTGCCAGAGCCGGTCTGGAAGACGTCGACCGGGAACTGGTCGTCGTGCTCGCCGGCGGCAACCGAGTCGCCGGCGGCGGCGATCCGCTCGGCGAGATCCGCGTCGAGCCCGCCCAGCTCACCGTTGACCCGCGCCGCGGCGGCCTTCAGCCGCCCCAGCTCGCGCACGACCGGCACCGGCACCCGCTCGCCCGAGACCGGGAAGTTGTCAACGGCCTTGGTGGTCTCGCCACCCCAGAGCTGCTCAGTCAAGTCGCTGTCCTCCGTCGAAGTTCGTGGTCGCCCAGCGTATTGGAGTCGACTTGAATTAGGGTTCCCTAACTATGAAGCCCGACGATCCAGTCAGCCGTGGCGCCCGACGTGTCTCAGCCGTCGGAGCGGCCGGCGTCGAAGCCCTCCCGGTAGGCGCGCCGGAACGCGGGGGGCAGCGGCCGGTCGCCCGGACTGTAGAGCGCGGCGGCGCGGAGGCGGCGGACAAGCTCGGCGTGGACGCCGCCCGTTTGCTCGGCGCCGCTCTCGGCCGCGCCAAGCAGGTACCCGAGCTGCAGGCTCGCGGCGCCCCCCGGGTTGGCGCGCGCCTCGGTGTTGAGCTTGGTTGCCGCGGCCACCATCGATGTGCCGACTGTGGCGAGCTCCCCGCCTTCCTGGTTTGCGACGAAGCAGTCGCCGATCGGCACCTCGCCACTCAGCCTCACCGTCCCGGGGGCGTCGCCAAGGGCGCCGACATAGGCACCCGGTCCGTCGAGGCAGGCGACGGGGGTTGAGTCGTCCGCTCCGCCGCAGCCGGCGATTGCGGTTAGCCCGGCGAGGCTAGCGGCGAAGATCGAGAGGGCGCGGCGCATCGGCCCATACTGCATCAAATTCTCTATCTGCCGGATTGAGAAGTTGATGCAGTTGCGATCAGCTTCTGATCGGCGGCGGATCTAGTCGCGGGGGGAGACGCCGCCGCTCTGGAACTGGGAGACGCCGCCGGTGGGCCGGGGCTTGGGCTTGGTCGCCCTTTTGCTCACCGGCGGTGCTTCGGTTGTCGGAGGCGGTGTGACCCCGATGCTGGCTCCGCTCGAGAGGACTTCGACCCAGTCGGCGATCCGGAACTCGGCCACGGTGGCGTGGTTCCAGGAGAGGTGGAGATGATGGCCGCAGCCGTGGCTCGCATCGCCGTCGTATCCGACCCACCGAAAGGGCGGCACGGGGCGGTTCTGGACCGGCTCCGCCCAGCGGGCCAATCTGGTGATCGCCTTCCACTTGCCCTCGCAGCGAGTGCCGCCGCCCAGCGGGACGATGTCGACGGCGAGCCCGTTGTGGTGGTCGGAGTTGCGTGTGTGGCAGTTGTCGCAGCCGGCGTGCTTCCCGTTCGGCAGCGGCCCGGAGTAGCCGTCTGTGACGTAGATCGGGAAGCGCTGGGCGAGCCACCTCAGGTCCGGGATGATGCGCCGGTCGACCATGTCGCCCTCTTCGTGGGGGATCGAGGCGGGGATCGGGACGATCTTCCCGGGGGCGTAGATCAGCCGTGTCGACTCAGAGCCGGCGCGGGCAAACGTAGCCGCCAGGATGGCGAGGGCGATCAAGGCGAGGACGGCGAGTGCCTCGAGGTTGGCACGGCGCGCGTACCAGTGGCCTGCACCGCGATTTAGCTTGTCTCCCAGCCGGGGCATGTCCCCGCGTATCGGACGCCCGGCGCGCTGCCTTGAACTCTCGAAGATAATGTGCGCGCGATGCCTACAGTCCGCGATGCAGCCTTCGATCTCTTCCGCGCCCGGGGGATGACGACGATGTTCGGCAATCCGGGCTCGACGGAGCTGCCGATGCTCGCCGACTTCCCCTCCGACTTCCGCTACGTGCTCGGCTTGCAGGAGGCGGTCGTGGTCGGGATGGCCGACGGCTACGCGCAGGCCTCGGGCAACGTCACGGTCGCCAACCTCCACACCGCGCCCGGGGTCGGCAACGCGATGGGGGCGATCTTCAATGCGCAGGCAAACCACTCCCCGCTGCTGATCACCGCCGGCCAGCAGGTGCGGGCGCAGATGACCCTGCAGGCGAACCTCACCAACCGCGACGCGATCCGGATGCCGCACCCATTGGTCAAGTGGTCCTACGAGCCGCCCCGGGCCGAGGACGTGCCGCTGGCGCTGGCCCGCGGGGCACACCTCGCCTCGTTGCCGCCGAAAGGCCCCACTTTCGTCTCGCTGCCGATGGACGACTGGTACGCCGAGGTCGACGAGAACGACGTCCGCGAGGCGATCGAGCGCCGGGTGACCGGCCGCGCCACCGCCGACCCCGAGGCGGTCCGCTCGCTGGCCGAGCTCCTCGACGCCGCCTCCAACCCGGTCTTCGTCGCCGGCCCGGACATCGACGCGAGCGGCGGTTGGGACGCCGCGGTCGCGCTGGCAGAGCGCCAGCGCCTCCCGGTTTGGGCGAGCCCCGCCACCGGCGGCATCCGGCTCGGCTTCCCCGAGAGCCACCCCAACTTCCGCGGCGTGCTGCCTCCGGCGATCGGCCCGGTCGCACAGACGCTGGAGGGCCATGACCTGATCGTCGTCGCCGGCACCTCGGTCTTCCCCTACTACCCCCACATCCCGGGCCCGCTGCTCCCCGAGGGGGCGAAGCTGGTGGCGATCACCAGCGATCCTGACGAGGCCGCCCGGGCCCCGATGGGCGACGCGATCGTCGCCGACGTGAAGCTGACCCTGGAGGCGCTGCTCGAGGCGGTCCCCGAGTCGAGCCGCCCCGGGCCGGAGCCGAACGAGGGGCCGGGGGAAATCCCGCCGACCGACCCGCTCAACCCCTCCACCGTTCACACGGCGCTCGCCGAGGTCCTTGCGGAGGACGCGATCGTCGTCCTCGAGTCCCCCTCCAGCACCCTGGCCTTGCGCAACCAGCTGCGGCTCTCGCGCCCCGGCAGCTACTACTTCAGCGCCGGCGGCGGCCTCGGCTTCGGCCTCTCCGCCTCGGTCGGCGTCCAGCTCGCCCAGCCCGACCGCCCGGTTGTCTGCGTGCTCGGCGAGGGCTCGGCGCAGTACGCGATCACCGCTTTCTGGAGCGCCGTCGCCTACAAGGCCCCGGTCACCTTCCTCGTCCTCAACAACGCCGAGTACGCGATCCTCAAGTGGTTCGCCGACATCGAGCAGGTGAGTGGCGCTCCCGGCCTCGACCTGCCGGCCCTCGACGTCGCCGCGGTCGCCGCCGGCTACGGGGTCAACGCTTGCAAGGCCAGTGGGCGGGACGAGGTCCGCGACGCGCTCGCCAAGGCCCTCGCCTCCTCGGGGCCGGAGCTGGTCGAAGTCCCGGTGGAGCCGGGGATGGCGCTCTTTTAAGGCGCGATGGCGCTGCTGGAGCGGAACGTCTCTCGCTTGCGCCCCAGGTGAGCGAGCCCGCCTCCGATCGCGCCCCCGATGAGCTGGCCACCGGCGCGGCGCAGCCGCTGCGCGGGGAGCTGGAGCAGCTGCTCGGCGCCGACCGGGTGCTCGGCCGGGTCAGCGACATAGTCCGCTACGCCTCCGACGCGAGCCCCTACCGCCTCTTCCCCCAGGCGGTTGTGATGGCGCACGGGGCCGAGGATGTCGCCAAGGTCCTCGACTACGGCCGCCGCTCGGGCGTCCCGGTCGTCTTCCGCGCCGGCGGGACCAGCCTCAACGGCCAGGGCCAGAGCGATGGGATCCTGGTCGACGTGCGCCGCCACTTCACCGGCGTCGCGGTTGAGGAAGGGGGAGCGCGGGCCCGCGTCAAGCCCGGCACCGTGCTCGGCCACGCCAACCGCGTCCTGGCGCCTCACGGGCGCAAGCTCGGCCCCGACCCGGCGAGCACCGACATCGCCACGGTCGGCGGGGTGGTCGCCAACAACTCCGGCGGGATGCGCTGCGGCGTCACCTTCGATTCCTACTCGACGGTCCGCGCGATGACCTTCGTCCTGCCCTCGGGCACGACGATCGACACGGCGGCCCCCGGTGCGGCCGAGGAGTTCGCCGCCGCCGAGCCGGAGCTGGTCGCCGGGCTCGAGGCAATCCGCGACGAGATTCGGGCCGACACGGAGCTGGCCGACCGGATCCGCCGCAAGTTCGCGATCAAGAACACGACCGGCTACCGGCTCTGCGCCTTTCTCGACGCCGATGAGCCGCTGGAGATCTTCCGCCGCCTAATCGTCGGCTCGGAGGGCACGCTCGCCTTCGTCGCCGAGGCGGTCTTCGAGACCGTGCCGCTGCCGGCGCGGACGACCACCGCCTGGATCCACTTCCCGGGGATCGACGAAGCGATCGCCCCGGTCCGCGACCTGGTCGACGTGGGCGCCACCGCGGTCGAGCTGATGGTCGCCCCCGCCCTGATCACCGCCGCCTGGAACATGGTCGGCGCGCCCGAGGAGTGGAAAGAGCTGCCGCCGGACTCGGCGGTGCTGCTGGTCGAGTACGGCGCCGCGGCCGAGTCAGAGCTCGACGACTACGTCGCCGCGGCCGGCGAGATCCTCACCGGCCACGAGACGATCCGCCCGATCGAGTTCACCCGCGAGGGGGACGAGATCGAGCTGAGCTGGCGGGTGCGCGAGGGGCTGCACGGCCTGATCGGCAGGCTGCGCCCGCCGGGCACGGCGCTGATCGTCGAGGACGTCTGCGTGCCGCCGGAGCGGATCGCCGAGGGCGCCCGCGACCTCCAGGCGCTGCTTGGCGAGCACGGCTTCCTCCCCGGCGTCGCCGGCCACGCCTCGGCCGGGAACCTGCACTTCATGCTCACCCCGGACTTCGCCAAGCAGGAGGACCTCGACCGCTACGAGGCCTTCATGGCGAAGCTGGTCGAGCTGATCGTCGGCAAGTACGACGGCTCGCTGAAGGCCGAGCACAGGACCGGGATCAACATGGCCCCTTATGTAGAGCGCGAGTGGGGGGAGAAGGCGACCGAGCTGATGTGGCGGGTGAAGCAGCTCGCCGACCCCGACGGGGTGCTCGCTCCCGGTGTCGTCCTCAACCGCGACCCTGACGCCCACCTGCGCAACCTGAAAACGACGCCGGCGATCGAGGAGACCGCGACGACCTGCGTCGAGTGCGGCTTCTGCGAGCCGGTCTGCCCCAGTCGCCACCTGACCACGACGCCGCGCCAGCGGATCGTGCTGCGCCGCGAGATGGCGCGCCAGCCCGAGGGCTCACCCGTGCAGCGGGCGCTGCTCGAGGAGTACGAGTACGACTCGCTCGAGACCTGCGCAGCGGATGGCTCCTGCCAGCTGGCCTGTCCGGTCGGAATCGACACCGGCAAGCTCGTCAAGGAGTTCCGGGCAGAGCGACACACCGAGCGGGCCGAGGCGCTGGCGCTGCGGGCGGCCAAGCGCTGGGGCGGGGTCGAAAAAGCGTCGCGGGCCGGCCTGCGAGCCGGTGGGCCGCTCATCCGCCTCACCAAGCGCGGCAAGGGGTTGCCGGGCGCCGCCTCCGCCAAGCCGCCCGCGACTGCCCGCGACGGCGCCGCCGCGGTCTACGTCCCCTCCTGCACCAACCGGATCTTCGGCCGCTCCAACGCCGATGGGCCGAAAACCCCTGACATACAGGGGAAGTCGGCCCATCGACGAGATTTGAGCCTGCAGGAGGCGCTGGTCGAGGTGTCGAGCCGGGCCGGATGCCCGGTCTGGATTCCGGACGAGGTCGCGGGCAGCTGCTGCGGGCTGCCCTGGAGCTCGAAAGGCTTCGGCGACGCCCACCGCCACAAGGCGAACGAGATGGTCGAGCGCCTCTGGCGCTGGAGCGGGGAGGGGAAGCTGCCGGTGGTGATCGACGCCGCCTCCTGTACCCAGGCGGTCGCCGATCCCGGTGAGGGTGTGCTCAGCGAGGAGAACGCCGAGCGCCTTGCCCAGCTCGAGGTCCTCGACTCGGTCGCCTGGGCGCACGATCGCCTCTTGCCGAAGCTGGAGGTCGATCGCAGGGTCGGCTCGGCCACCGTCCACCCGACCTGTGCGACCCGCCATATGGGGTTGGCGCCGCGCCTGCGGTCGCTCGCCGGGGCCCTCGCCGAGGAGGTCTACGTCGCCCCCTCGGCGACCTGCTGCGGCTTTGCCGGGGACCGCGGCATCTCCCACCCGGAGCTGACCGCCGCCGCGACGCGCGACCAGGCCGCGGAGCTAGCCGGCCGTGACTTCGACGCCCGTCTCTCCAGCAACCGCACCTGCGAGATCGGCCTCAGCCGCGCCACCGGCGAGCGCTACGAGTCCTTCCTCTTCCTGCTCGAGGAGCTAACGCGCGACTGAGGTCGTCCGGGCGCGAAGTCGTGCCTGCAGGGCTCTGACGGGGCCTCCCCACAGGTAGCGGATGGCGATACCTGGGGTGCCTTTTGCGCTTTCCCATGCGGCGCGATGCTGCTCCCAGTGCTTCAACCAACCACTGAGGAGACCTGAAATGACCACCAAGATCGCCTTCCGCGGCATCATCGCTTCACTCGCTTTTGCTTCAGCGCTGATCATGGGCGGGACCGCCCTCGCACCAGCCGCGAGCGCGGAACTCCCACCGCCCTTTCCGATCGGTGAAGAGCTTCCCGCCCCTCCCACGGAGGGTGAAGCTCCGACCACACCGCCTCCGGCTGACAGCTCCGGCGTCGTCGGGCCGCCTGTCGCGGTAGAGCCCTCGACTCAGGCACGGGTTCTGCGGGCCCGCATGGCTGGCAAGAAGCTGGCCCTCTCGCTCGAGTGCTCTTCAGCCGGCACCGTGAAGCTTTCCGGCGGCGCCGCCCGTCGCTTCAGCTGTGCGGACGGCAAGGCCACGGCGGCATTGAAGCTGAGCGCCGCCCAGCGCAAGCGCGGAAACAGCGCCAAGGGCCTGCGGATCGCGGTCTTGCTGCACACCGGAGGCGACACCATCCGGGTGCCGCTGACAATTGGAGGCAGCTCGGATTCGAATACCGCTTCCACATCGGCCGGCGTGTACTGGGACTACACCAAGGGCCAGTGCACGTCCTACGGGGCGGGGCGGGGCGGTCTTGCGCGAATCGAAACCGATTCGCGCAATGGGTTCGGCATTGCCGCGGCTGGGGAGACCATCTACTGGAAGGCCGTCCTCTGGGCCTACATCAACGGATCCTGGAAGACCTACCCATACGGCAGCTGGGAGTCCTACCCGGTGAACTCGACCATGGGCTACACAGTGACCCAGACCTTCACCATCCCGGCGAACATGTGGACCATCACCAAGGTGTACGCCTGGACCGCGCGCGCCGGCTACCGCTCCATGTGGGTGAACAACAACGGTGGTGGCTACGGCAACGTCTATTCGAAGGACGGTTACTGCCGCACGTACTAGCACTGCCTCGCGCTTTCCTCGGTGAGCGTGACCTGTAGCTAGAGGTGTGAATGAGGGCGGCCCGTTCGGGCCGCCCTCGCTCTTTGGGGGGCGCTATGAATCCTTCCTCTCCTGCTCGATGAGCTGGAGTTCGTCCGCTTCTCGCCGTCGGTAGGTTTAAAGCCGTCCCAGTCGAGAGAGGAGATACACCAATGACGCGCCGTCTCGCCGCCCTTGCCGATATCGCCTACCGCCGCCGTGGCCGCATGGTCCTCGTCTGGATCGTCGCCGCGATCGTGATCATTGGACTCGGCTCCTCGCTCGCGGGTGAGTACGAAGCCGACTACAACACGCCCGGCTCCGAGTCGAAGGCCGCGAGCGACCTCACGGAACGGGAGTTCGGCGGCTACTCGGGACAGGAAGTCTTCGTCGTCTGGAAAGACGAGGACGGGGCGATGAGCCCGGCGACGAAAAAGCGCGTCGACGCCTTCCTCGACGAAGCGACGAAGGTCAACAACGTCGAGGAAGCGACTGCGATCCGCGTCTCCGACGACGGGACGATCGCCACCACGACGCTGCCGCTGACCGTCCCCGGCTGGGAGGTGACCAAAGAGGAGGGCGAACAGCTGGTTTCCGCCGCCGAAGACAACAGTGGCAACGGGCTCGAAATCGAGCTCGGCGGTGACCCGATCTACCGGGCGCAGGAAGGCGCGAGTCCCGAGGGGCTCGGCTTCCTCGGCGCGGCGATTGTGCTGCTGATCGCCTTCGGCTCCCTGGTTGCCGCCGGCCTGCCGCTGGCGATCGCCCTGATCGGCCTCGGCATCTCCTCAGGCGGACTGATCGTGCTGCTCGCCAACTTCGTCGACGTTCCCGACTGGACGACCGCGGTCTCCGGGCTGATCGGGATCGGCGTTGGCGTCGACTACTCGCTGCTGGTGCTGACCCGCTTCCGGGCGGCGCTGCAGGACGGCAAGGATCGCCACGACGCGGTCGTCGAGGCCGTCACCACGGCCGGTCGCAGCGTGATCATCGCCGGCTGCACGGTGGTGATCGCGGTCCTCGGATTGATCCTCACCGGCCTCCCCTACATGTACGGGGTGGCGCTCTCGGCCTCGATAGCCGTGCTGGTCATGATGCTCGCCTCCGTCACCCTGTTGCCCGCGCTCCTCTCCTACCTTGGTCCCAGGGTCGACCGGCTGCGGATCCCGCTGCTCAGCCGCTCGCTGAACAAGACCGAAGGCGACGGCGAATCCCCCGCTGCGCGCTGGAGCCACGCGGTCCAGCGGCGGCCGTGGCTCGCCGTGATCGTTGCCACGAGCGTGCTGCTGGCACTCGCCGCACCGGCCCTCGGCATGCGCCTCGGCTTCCCGGACGCCGGCAACGACCCACCCGACACGATGACCCGCCAGTCCTACGACCTGATCAGCGAGGGGTTCGGGCCGGGGGCCAACGGCCCGATCGTGATCGCGGCCGAGCTGCCGGCCCCCGCCGCGCGCGGCGACGTCGACCGGCTGGTGCAGGGGCTGCGCGCTGACAACGGGGTGGACTTCGTCGCGAAGCCGACCTTCAACGAAGCCGACAGCGCGGCGCTGATCAACGCGATCCCGACCACCTCGCCGCAGGACGAGGCGACGCAGAACCTGGTCAAGAGGATTCGCGACGACATCGTGCCCGAAACGCTTGGCGGCACAGGGGTCAACGCGGAGGTGGGAGGCGTGACCGCGGCGCTCGAGGACCAGAGCGTCTACATGGTCGATCGCATGCCGCTCTTCATCGCCGGCGTCGTCGGCCTCTCCTTCCTGCTCCTCCTCGTCGCCTTCCACTCGCCGCTGATCTCGCTGAAGGCCGGGATCATGAACCTGCTCTCGGTCTGCGCCGCCTATGGCGTGATGACCCTGGTAGCGCAGGGCGGCGCCGTCGGCGAACTGATTGGGATCGACCACGAGGTGCCGATCGCGCCGTTCATGCCGGTGATGATGTTCGCGATCCTCTTCGGCCTCTCGATGGACTACGAGGTCTTCCTGATCTCGCGGATCCGCGAGGAGTACCTGAAGGACGGGGACACCCGGCGGGCGGTCGCCGACGGCCTGGCGAAGACCGCTCGGGTGATCACCGCCGCC
Source organism: Solirubrobacterales bacterium (assembly GCA_040901495.1). GTDB lineage: Bacteria > Actinomycetota > Thermoleophilia > Solirubrobacterales > 70-9 > VRUE01. The sequence continues at coordinate 2,911 of JBBDYO010000023.1, read as the reverse complement.
GCCGCGATCATGGTCGTCGTCTTCCTTGCTTTCGTGGCTTCGCCCGAAGTCTTTCTGAAGCTCTTCGGCATCGGCCTCGCGGTGGCGATCTTCCTCGACGCCACCGTCGTCCGCATGGTGCTCGTTCCGGCCGTAATGCAGCTGCTTGGCAAGTACAACTGGTGGATCCCGGACTGGCTGGAGCGGATGCTGCCGTCGCTGGACGTCGAGCAGGTCGCGGTCGGCACCGCGGAGGGTGGCTCCTAGATCTAGGCCCGAGTGAGGGTGCTCAGTGGGGCGCGGCCGCAACCGCGGCGGCGCCCTGCTCGTCGGCTTCGGCCTCGACCGCGCGGATCGTCCCGAACATCTGCGGGTCGCGGTCGAAGCGGCGGTCGAGGATCGGGTTGATGATCCCTCGCAGGGCGGAGACGTAGCGCCACCACTTCGGCGCGAAGGTGCGGGGCGCGCGTTCTTCGATCCCGCGCACAGTCGCAGCCCCGGCCTCGTCGGGCTGGATCCGCTTGAGCAGCCAGGCGGGTGCGTTTTCCTGCAGGCGTCCGGAATGCTTGCGATCGAAGCCGTCCTGGACGAGCTTGGTGTCAACCCAGCCGTAGTAAACGACGCCGGCGCTGGCGCCGAGCGGCATCAGCTCGGCTCGCAGCCCACGGCCAAGTGCCTCGACGCCGGCCTTGGCCACTGCGTAGGGGCTGTTGAGGATGCCGTTTGCGAAGGAGTAGACGGAGCCGGTGACGACGATGTGGCCCTTGCGCGCGACGATCTGCGGCAGCGCCGCCCGGACCGTGCGCCAGACGCCGAGCATGTCGACCTCGAAGACCCGCTCCCACTCCTCACCCGAGATCCCGCGGACCGTCGCCACGCTCGACTGTGCGATGCCGGCGTTGGCGACGGCGACGTCTAGGCCGCCGAAGCGCTCGACCGTCTCGGCGACGGCCTGCATGATCGCGGCATCGTCGGTGACGTCGGCGCCGATCCCGATCGCCCGCGCGCCGATCCGCTCAGCCGCCTCGCGGGCTTCACCGGCATCGAGGTCGACGACCGCGACGGAGGCTCCACGCATGTGTAGCTGCCGTGCCGTCTCGTAGCCGATCCCCCGTGCGGCGCCCGTCACCAGCGCCACCTTTCCGTTCAGGCTGTAGGTCACGGGCCGGAGCGTACTCCGCCGTTCATAGAATCGACGGATGCCCGGCTTCCGCCCAGTGGATACCAAGCAGTCCTTCCCCGAGCTGGAGGAGCGGGTGCTTGAGCGCTGGCGCGAGCGCGACGTCTTTAACCGCTCGCTCGCCAACCGCGAGGGCGCCGAGGTCTGGAGCTTCTACGAGGGGCCGCCGACCGCCAACGGCCGCCCCGGCTCCCACCACGTCCTTTCCCGGGTCTTCAAGGACATCTACCCGCGCTACAAGGCGATGCGCGGCTACCGGGTGCCGCGCAAGGCCGGTTGGGATTGCCACGGGCTGCCGGTCGAGCTCGAGGTCGAGAAGGAGCTGGGCATCTCCTCCAAGCAGGAGATCGAGGAGTTCGGGATCGCCGAGTTCAACGCGCGCTGCCGCGAGTCGGTCCTCGAATACGTCGAGGAGTGGAACCGGCTGACCGAGCGGATCGGCTTCTGGATCGACCTCGATGACCCCTACGTCACCCTCGAGGACGACTACATCGAGTCGGTCTGGTGGTCGCTGCGCAAGCTCTGGGACGACGATCGCCTCTACGAGGGCCACAAGGTCGTGCCCTACTGCCCCCGCTGTGGCACGGCGCTGTCCTCCCACGAGGTGGCGCTCGGCTACAAAGACGTCGAGGACCCCTCCATATATGTGCGCTTCCCGCTGCTGGCCGAGGATGGGAGCGAGACGGGAGAGTCGCTGCTGGTCTGGACGACGACGCCGTGGACACTGCCGGGCAACGTCGCGGTTGCGGTCGCCCCCGAGGTGACCTACGTGCGAGCGCGTGTGGACGACGAGATCGTGATCTTGGCTGAGCCGCTGGTCGAGAAGGTGCTGGGCGAGAACGTCGAGGTCATCGATCGCCTTTCCGGCAGCGAGCTGGTCGGCCGCCACTACAAAGGCCCGGTCTTCAACCTCAACGACCGGGAGCCCGGCGGCTTCCCGGTGATCGCCGGTGACTTCGTCACCACCGAGGACGGCACCGGCATCGTCCACATCGCGCCGGCCTTCGGCGAGGACGACTACGCGGCTGCCGCCGCCAACGGGATCTTCGACCCGACCAGCCACGGCACCCTCTACAACCCGGTCGGGCTTGACGGCCGCTTCGACAAGCGGGTCGTCGGCTTCGAGGGCAAGTTTGTCAAGGACCCCGAGGTCACCAGCGAGCTGATCGCCGACCTCAACAAACGCGGCCTTCTCTTCCGCGAGCAGGTCTACGAGCACGCCTACCCGCACTGCTGGCGCTGCGGCACGCCGCTCCTCTACTACGCCAAGTCGAGTTGGTACATCGCCACCTCGCAGGCGCGGGACCAGCTGCTCGCCAACAACGAGGAGATCGGCTGGCACCCCGAGCACATCAAGCACGGCCGCTTCGGCAAATGGCTGGAGAACAACGTCGACTGGGCGCTCTCCCGCGATCGCTACTGGGGCACGCCGCTGCCGATCTGGGAGTGCACGGGCGAGGATTGCGACGGACGCTTCTGCGCCGGCTCGGTTGCCGACCTGCGCGAGCGGGCCCGGGGCGATGTCCCCGACGACCTCCACCGTCCCTACATCGACGAGGTGACCCTCGACTGCGAGAAGTGCGGCGGCGAGATGCGCCGGGTCGAGTCGGTGATCGACACCTGGTACGACAGCGGCGCGATGCCCTTCGCCCAGTTCCACTACCCGTTCGAGAACGAGGCGGAGTTCGAAGAGCGCTTCCCCGCCGACTTCATCTGCGAGGCGATCGACCAGACCCGCGGCTGGTTCTACAC
>JBBDYO010000022.1:28892-42795 GCA_040901495.1 Solirubrobacterales bacterium | reverse complement strand
CCACGTTGCCGTTGCCGATCACCACCGCCCGCTCGCAGGAGAGGTCGAACTCCTCATCCGCGTAATCGGGGTGGGCGTTGTACCAGCCGACGAAGGCGGTGGCGGCATGGCTGCCGGGCAACTCCTCGCCGGGGATGCCGAGCTGGCGGTCGGTCTCGCAGCCGACCGTGAAGACGATCGCGTGGTAGAGCCGCTCCAGGTCCTCGACCTCGATGTCATGGCCGACCTTGACGTTGCCGAAGAAGCGGAAGCCCTCGCGCGCCGCGGTTTTTTCGTAGACGCGGATCACCGACTTGATCTTCGGGTGGTCGGGGGCCACCCCACCGCGGACCAGGCCGAAGGGGGTGGGGAGGCGGTCAAAGAGGTCGACCTGGGCGTGCGTAGCCTCGTTTTTGAGGATGTGCTCGGCGGCGTAGAAGCCGGAGGGGCCGGCGCCGACAATTGCGACGCGAAGGGGGTTCTCTGGGGTTCCGATCTGGGTCATTGGAACGCGGAAGAATAGGGAACGCTGCGAGTCGGGTGTCTACGCCGCAAGCAAGGTGGTGTTGCACCGCGGGCAGATCCCGTGGTCGAGCGCCGGTATCTCGCTGCGGCGAAAGAGTTCAAGCTCCCTCGCCGCCTCCTCGACCTCGACCCATTTGCCGTCAACTTCAAAGCGATCGCACCAAGCACACATCGTTACGGTGTCTTTCCCGCGTTTTGCACTGGGGTCCAGTAGCGATTGCGGCTCATCTCTACTTTGTTCGGAACGCAGTCGAGCTGAGAACAAAACCACGCGGCCTGATGAGTGGGCGGCGATTCGAATGTCCATCTCGCGGCGGACATCCGGTCCATCGCAGCGGAATGGGAGTTCGACATGACGCACCTCGTCGCGTATCCGCCGCAGCAGCAGTCGCTGCAATTTCTGCACCTCGTGCCCGGTGACGAAGTCCCACAGCGAGCGGCCGAGGCTGGCACCAACATCGCTCCAGCCGTTCTCTTCCGCGAAGCGGTAGTAGCCGTGGTCAACCTTGATCAAGTGGTCCTGATCGTCGATTGCGTAGCTGAGCGCTTCTGTCCCCACGGAGAGAATCTAATGAACAATCAAATCTACTGCAGCAAAAAGCAATGGGAGGCTTGCCCAGCGCGATCAGTCCGGCGCTGTTGCCGCAGGGACAAGGCTCGCCGTGCCGTCGATGGCGTCGAGAGCCTTGCGCACCGACATCGCGACGCAGGTGAAGATCGGCGTCTCGCGCTCCGTGTAGGCGCTCGACTCGGTGGGCCGAAGCTCCTGCACGAGATCGAGGAACTCGCCGGGGTCGTCGCCCTCGAAGGCGACGACGAACTCCTGGTCATCCAGCCCGAACGAGTAGGACGTGTTGATCGTGATCTCCGGATGACGCCGTCCGACTTCGATATGGCTTTTCATGATCCGTTTGCGCTCCTCCTCCGACAGGCCGTACCAACGGCGCTGCTTGACCATCGGGTAGAGGAAGAGGTACTTGCGCTCGGAGAGGCAGATCTCCGGCCGGGCCTGCTCCTCCGAGTACGGAGAGCGTTTGGTCATCGAGAGGAACGAGTAGGGCGTATCGGCCCACTTCGCCAGCCCGCTCTGCCCGAGCACCACATGGAAGGTGTGGAGATCGTCGAGGTTGGGGCTCTGGCTGAGCAGGACCAGATCGGCGTCGCCGCGCGTGCCTATGGTTGAGTAGGCGCGCAGCGAGCGGTCGAGCGCGAAGTCGTCGCATGCGGCGAGGAACTCTCGCTTGTCCGCGGCGCGAAGATCCGCATCACGGCGTCGCCACTCTGGGTCGATCTTGAAGAACGTGAACTTGGCAAAAGTCCGGTCGGCCATCGGGGTCACGATAGCGGGCGTTGCCCTGTGGATTGGCGCGAGTCTTGGGTGGGGGTCTTCACTTAACTTTTTTGGTGAGGCGTGGGCGGCGCCCCCCAATTCTTCTGGCAAAAAAGTACAAGACGTTCCGACCCCCACCCAAGACTCACCCACCCACGTGACCCTCGCTTTCGTGCCCCGCGGGGCCGATGTCGGGGAGCTTGCGGAGGGCGGGCTTTCTCCTGGCTTGCTCAGTGCTGGGTTGGGGAGTGTTTCGGCGGAGCAGACCTATCTCGACATCACGCAGGGAAATCGAGTCTTCAACCTCCTCTACGACACCGACCTCCCCAAGCTCAAGTCAAAGGAGGACTGTCCGGCCTGGTGGCAAGCTGTCCTCAAGCACGCCGATTCCGCCCCAGCCGACATAGCCCCCGGTCTCCTGATCGCGGCCTTAAAAGCAGCAGGGATAGGGGTTCGGATTGGTAGCGGGGTGGGGGTAGGGGTCGGAACGTCTTGTACTTTTTCGTCGGAGGGGCTGGGTGTCGCCTCTGACACTGCACCGAAAAAGTTAAGTGCAGACCCCTACCCCCGCCCCGCCAGCACCTTCGAAGTTCGAAGCTCCTCGCTGGGAGAAGTGCCGACTCTGATCAAGAGCCTGGAGGGCAACGATCTACTGATCGCGATGGAGGAACCGCCGCCGCCCGAGAGCCATGCTCTGGCAATCGGCATCGCGGGGCAGGGCTTCGACGGCAACCTGACCTCGGACAGCACCCGATTGGACGGATACGTCCTCTCTACGGATCTGGCGCCGACGATCCTGCGCCGCTTCGGTTTGGCCGTCCCTTCTGAGATGAGCGGTGAGCCGATCCGCACCGAGAGAGATGTGGACGCGGCGGCCGTGGCGTCGCTCGGGGATCGGCTTGTCGCGATTCCGGAGCGACGCGGGCCGGTGATTGGGCTCACGTTGCTGATTTGGAGCGCCGCGCTCGGGCTGGTGGCGCTCGTCAGCCGCGGCCGAGCCGCGCGGTTCGGAGTTCGGCTGGCCGGGATCAGCCTGGTCTACCTGCCGTTTCTCCTACTGCTCGCGGCCGCGCTTACGCCCAGCCTGTGCGTTGAACAGCTGCTGGCAATCGTGGGGTCACCGGCGCTGGGCCTCTTGACCCTGGCGGTGCTGCCTGGCTACCGGGCCCTTGCCACTGCCAGTGCCGCGACTGTCCTCGCCTACGCGGTCGCGCTGATCGCCGGCTCCTCGCTCCCCTCGCTGTCGTTGGTGGGGCCGAACCCTGGACTTGGCGCGCGCTTCTTCGGGATCGGCAACGAGCTTGAGGCCATCCTGGTGGTGCTGGTCATCGCCGGGACCGGGGCGGCGTTGACGGGTTTCCTGCCGGGCCGGGGACCACGCTACGCGGCCATCTGCTTTCTCGCCTCGGGCCTTCTCTTCGCATTCGTGTTCGCCGCCGGTCGTTTCGGCGCCGACGTCGGGGCCGCGATCGTCCTGCCTTTCGGGGCCGCCGTAGCCGCGGCGACGATTGCGGCGCGGCGGCAGCGCACGGCGCTTTGGGCCCTGGCCCTACCGGTCGCGGCGGTCGCGCTGCTGGCCCTCGTCGATCTCGTGTCCGGTGGGAACGCGCACCTGACCCGCTCGGTGCTCGACGCCGGCGGGTTGGATGGCCTGGCTGAGGTCGCCCAGCGTCGCCTGGAGCTGTCCGCCCACAGCTTCGGTCGCCCAATCGTTATCGCCGTCATGCCGCTGACCCTCCTCATCGCCGGGTTGGCGGTCCTCGGACGAGAGCGGATTGCCGCTTGGGTGCGCGGGCGCCCGGAGATGCGCGCCGGCCTGCTTGGCGCCCTTGTGGCAATCCTGCTTGGCGCCCTCGTGAACGACTCCGGTGGGTTGATCGTCGAGATCGGCACCATCTATCTGCTCGCATTTACCGGGTTTTCCTGGGCTGAAAGTGGTCGCCCGGATACAGCCCGGCCGATCGTTTAACCTTTCCGGCTCGTGCGAATCGCCCTTGTCTCGCCATATTCCTGGAGTTACCAGGGGGGTGTGAACAAGCACGTTGAGGCGCTCGCCGAGGAGTTTCTCGGTCGAGGGCATCACGTTCGTGTGCTCGCTCCAGTCGATCCACCCGGCCGTTTCAGCCGGGCGCTTCACCGTGCCGCCCCTGAACAGCGGGGGCTGCCCGACTACCTGATCCCGCTCGGTCGCACCGTCGGCATCGGTGCAAATGGTGCGATTTCCAACGTCTCCATCTCTCCGGCCGGGGGCATGGCCGCCATCCGCAGGGAGCTGCGGCGCGGCGACTACGACGTGGTCCATGTCCACGAGCCCGTCGTACCGCTGGTCGGCTGGAATGCGGCGCTCGGCGCCCGCGCACCGGTGGTCGGCACCTTCCACGCTTACTCGACGAAAGCGCTCCCTAACCACCTTGCCTCAGCAGGGGGGGCGCGGCGGGTCTTCAACCGCCTGTCGGCGCGGATCGCCGTGTCGGAGGCTGCCGCATGGACCGGTCGCCGCTGGTTTGGCGGCCACTATGAGATCGTCCCCAACGGGGTCGATGTGAACGCTGCCCCCAAGGTGCCGAAGCCCCCAAGTGAGGAGCTGCGGGTCCTCTTCGTGGGCCGGCCCGAGGAGCGCAAGGGCTTGCCGATCCTCCTGACCGCCTTCAACGCGTTGGTCGAGCACGTTCCCGCTCGCCTGACGACGATCGGAACCGACCGCGACGACGTGCTCCGCTATCTCTCCGACCCCGAGACGATGGGCAGGATCGATGCTCGCGGCCGGGTCTCCGGTGAGCAGCTGTGGCAGGCGCTGCACGAGGCCGACGTGCTCTGCGCTCCGTCCCTTGCGGGTGAGAGCTTCGGCATGGTTTTGACCGAGGCCTTCGCCGCCGGCACACCGGCGATCGCCTCGGAGATCGCCGGCTACAGCGATGTGGTCAGCGACGGTGTCGACGGCGTGCTCGTCCCACCGGGCGATCCGCAGCGGCTGGCCGAAGAGCTACAGCGAGCCCACCACGAGCCGGCCCGCCTGACGGAGATGGGAGAGGCGGCACGCGAGAGCGCCCAGCGCTACGCCTGGCCCCGGGTCGCCGACCGCGTCACCAGTGTCTATGAGCGGGCGATTGAGATGCCCGCCCCCTCCACGGCGGCTGAACGAGTTGTCCGCTGGGCCGGCGTTCGCCCCGCCGACGGTGGCCCTTCGCGACCGCCTCGGCGCCTTGCTTCTCTCGACCCGCCGGCCGCCGGCGGCACCAGCCGGCGCCGCCGTGTCGCTCGCAGGGTGGGGCTCGGCGTGGCCGGCGCCCTGGGGCTGGGGCTGACCGCGCTGGCCGCACAGAAAATCGGCGTCGACAAGGTGGTCACGAACATCGTCCGCTCCGACCTCACCTGGGTGCTGGTCGCCTGCGCGCTGATGGCGCTCTCCCTCTTCTTCCGTGCCGCTTCCTGGTACGGGATCGTGCGCGCCGCGCTCCCGAACCGCCCAGTCCGTCGCCGCGACGTCACCTCGGCAACGATGATCGGTGTGCTGATGTCGGCGACCTTGCCCGCCCGCCTGGGCGAGCCGGCGAGGGCGATGGCCCTGGCCCGCCGGATCGGGCGGATACGAGAGACCTTTCCGGTCCTGGTCGGCACCCTGGTCTCCCAAACGGTGCTCAACATCGTCGCCTTGGCGATGCTCGGGGGGATCATCGTCTCGACGACCGACCTCTTCCACTCCAGCACCGAGAAGCTCTTCGCGTTCAGCTTCGTGCCACTGATCCTGCTCATTGTCGTCCTGGTCGCCCCGATGCTGATGCGCCGTAACGGCAATGGGCGGATGGCCCGTATCGGCGCGGCCCTGCATGGCGCGCTGCTCCAGGTGCGCGCGGGCTTGGCGGTATTCCGCGAGCCGCGCCGTGGCACCGTGGCCGCCGCCGCTCAGCTCGGAGCTTGGGCGATCCAGCTTGCCGCCTGCTGGGCCCTCTTTGCAGCCCTGGGGCTCGACCACCAGGCTGGCATTGGCGCCGCCGCCGCCGTCCTCTTCGCGGTCAACGTCACCGCGGTAGTGCCGGCGACCCCGTCCAACATCGGTGTCTTCCAGCTCGCCGTGATCAGCGTCCTGCACACCGGCTTCGGCATCAGCACGGCCGACGCTCTCGCCTACGGTGTCATCCTCCAAGCGGTTGAGATCGCCACCGCGGTCGCGCTCGGCCTCCCCGCCTTGGTCCGCGAGGGCCTCACCTGGAGCGACCTCCGTGTGCAGGCACTCTCGGCGGCCCCGGTTCGCCTCGAGCCGAGACCGTCGACAGAGGAGGACGCTCGCGAAGGCGTCCGGATCAGCTGACCCGAACGCTTCCTGCTTCGACTCTCAGCCGCTGACCGGCTCGGCGGTGGGCTCGGCTTCGCCCTCGTCCGGCTCGGACTCGGGCGGCAGCTCTCCGCCCCGGTCGGTGCCGGCGATCAGCTCGTCTGGAGCCTTGTCCTCGGGGATGAAGCCGGACTTCATCCCGAAGTAGACGGCCTGGGGGTGGTGGGCGACAATTGCCACCGTCGACTGCTCGGGCATCACCGCGTAGCCCCCGGAAAGGGTCATGCCAATCTCTTCGAGGCCGAGCAGGCGCCAGACTTTCTCGTGCTCTGACTGATCCGGGCAGGCCGGGTATCCCCAGGAGTAGCGCCGGCCTTGATCGAGCTCGATGTCGAGGCCGCGCCGCACCTCGGAATGCAGCCACTCGGCCAGTCCCTCGGCCGACTGCACGCCGAGCCCGTGGACGTAGAGCTGTTCGGCGAACTCGCCTTCGCTCTCCAGCTTTTCGATCAGCTCGGTCACCTCGGGGCCGACAGTGACGCCCTGAAGCGCGACCACATCGCGCTCACCCGAGTCCAGCGGACGGTAAAAGTCGGCCAGACAGATCCGGTCGTGCTTGGGCTGGCGCGGGAAGACGAGCCGCTCCAACTCGCGCTCGGGGTTCTCCGGATCGAAGATGACCAGCTCGTTGCCGTCGGCGTTGCAGGGGAAGTAGCCGAGCCGCGCCCGCGGGCGCAGGTAGTCCTGCTTGCGCCACATCCGCTCCAGGCGTGGTGCGAAGCCCTCCTCCTCGTCGGTGCCCTCGACCAGTTCGCGCCAGGCTTCGCCCTTGACGCCTTTGCCGCCCCAGTGCAGCTTGAACAGCACGTGGCGGTCGAGGTAGGGGAAGACATCGTCGAGCTCAATGGGTACCTCACGCACTCCCCAGAAGGGCGGGGCGGGGATCGGCGCCTCGGCGCTCGCAGTCGAGCGGACGCTGTCGTCCGTGGTCGGCGGAGAGTTGTCGATCACGACCGGCTTCTCACGCAGCTCCTTCGCCTCGCCGCGAATCCGTTCGACCAACGCCGCCCGTGCGTCGGAGTCGACCAGCGCATCCATCGTGTCGAGGCCCTGGAAGGCGTCCTTGCAGTAGAAGACGCCGGGCTCGTAGACCTCGTCGGATTCTTTGCCGTGCGGGTACAGCGTGCGCCGGCCGAAGTCGCGGTTGATCGCGGCGCCGCCGATCAGCACCGGGAACTCCAGCCCGCGCTGGTGCAGCTCCTGAATGCAGGTCGGCATCTGCTTCGAGGTCGAGACGAGCAGGGCCGAGAGGCCGATCGCGTCGGCCTCGTTCTCCACCGCGGCCTCGATGATCGTCTCGACCGGGACCTGCTTGCCGAGGTCGATCACGGTGTAGCCGTTGTTGGTGAGGATCGTGTTGACCAGCGACTTGCCGATGTCGTGGACGTCGCCGAAGACGGTCGCGATCACGACCTTGCCCTTCGTGTGGCCGTCGATCCGGTCGAGGTAGTTCTCCAGCTGCGCCACGGCGCGCTTCATCACTTCGGCCGACTGCAGGACGAAGGGCAGGATCAGTTCTCCGGCGCCGAATTTGTCGCCGACCTCCTTCATCGCCGGCAGCAGCACCTCGTTCAGGGTCGGGACGGCGCCGATCTCCTCCACCGAGCGGTCGATCCAGTCCTCGACCCCGTCCTTCTTGCGGCGCAGGACGTGCCAGTGCAGGGCCTCCTCGGGCCCCATGCCCGCGGTTGGGTCGGCGGCCTCGCTCTCGGCCTCCTCGCCCTTGGACTCGAAGTGGGAGATGAAGCGCTCCAGCGCGTCCTCGCGGCGGTTGAAGACGAGGTCGTCGGTCAGCTCCCGCTCTTCGTCGGAGATCTCGCTGTATGGCGTGATGTGGTTCGGGTTGACCATCGCCAGGTCGAGCCCGGCCTCGACGCAGTGGTGCAGGAAGACCGAATTGAGGACGGCGCGCGGCCGTGGCGAGACGCCGAAAGAGACGTTGGAGACGCCGAGCGAGGTCTTGACGCCGGGGATCTCAGCCTTGATCCGGCGGATGCCCTCGATCGTCTCCACCGCCGAGGGCTTCCACTCCTCATCGCCCGTGGTCAGGGTGAAGGTGAGGGCGTCGAAGATCAGCGCCTCGGGCTCGAGGCCGTGCTCGTTGCAGGCGATGTCGCGCAGTCGTTCGGCGATCTCGACCTTGCGGTCGGCCGTCTTCGCCATCCCGACCTCGTCGATCGTCAGGGCGATCAGGGCCGCGCCGTGGGCCTTGGCCAGCGGGATCACGGTGTCGGCCTTCTCGCGCCCCGCCTCGAGGTTGATTGAGTTGACGATCGCCCGGCCGGGAATCTGCTCCAGCGCGGCTTTGATCACCTCCGGCTCGGTCGAGTCGACCTGGATTGGCGCCGGCTGGGTCAGCGAGACTCGCTCGACGACCGATTTCATCTGCTCGTCCTCGTCTTGGCGCTCGGTCAGCGCCACGCAGACGTCGAGCACGTGGGCGCCGCCTTCGACCTGGTCTTCGGCGACCTGGACGAGGCCGTCGTAGTCGTCGGCGAGCAGCAGTTCCTTGGCTTTTTTCGACCCCTGCGAGTTGACGCGCTCACCGACCAGAGTCGGGCGCGGCTCCTGCACGAGTGGGGTGGAGGTCATCATCGAGGAGACCTCGATCGGGCTCGGGGCCGGTCGCTCTCCGGGCTTGTGCTCGCCGACCCGCTCGCGAATCGCGGCGATGTGCTCAGGTGTCGTTCCGCAGCAGCCGCCGACGATGCCGACGCCGTAGCGCTCGACGAACTCGCCCAGCGTCGACGCCAGCGGCCCCGGCTCTTCGGGGAAGATCGTCTCGCCGTCCGGTCCCTGCAACGGCAGGCCGGCGTTGGGAATGCAATGCACCGGCAGCGGGCTGTTCTCGCCGAGGAAGCGGATCGCGTCGCGCATGTCCTCGGGACCGGTCGAGCAGTTGAGGCCGATCACGTCGACGTCGAGGGCGGCGAGTGTCGTCAGCACCGCCTGGATGTCGGTGCCAAGCAGCATCTTGCCGCCGTTGGGCAGCAGCGAGACGCTTGCCTGGATCGGCAGGGTGCGCCCGGTCTCGGCGAACGCCTCGCGAGCGCCGAAGATCGACGCCTTCACCTCGAGGATGTCCTGCGCCGTCTCGATGATGATCAGATCGGCGCCGCCCTCGACCAAGCCGCGCGCCTGTTCAGTGAAGACCTCGACCAGCTTTCCGAAGGAGATGTCGCCCAGGGTCGGGTCGTCGGAGGCGGGCAGGAAGCCGGTCGGCCCGATAGAGCCGGCGACGAAGCGATCCTCGCCCGCCGCCTTGCGGGCTATTTCGGCGGCCTTTGTATTGATCTCGAGCGTGTGCTCGCCCAGCCCCCACTCGTCGAGCTTCAGCCGCGACGCCTGGAAGGTGTCGGTCTCGACCACCTCGGCGCCGGCTTCGAGCATCGAGGTGTGGACGCCCTCGATCACGTCGGGGCGGTTCAGAACCAGCGCCTCGTGGCATTTGCCCTCGAGGCCGCCGTAGTCCTCCTGGGTCAGGTCGAACTGCTCCAGGGTCGCGCCCATGCCGCCGTCGAATACGACGACGCGCTCCCTCGTTGCGGCTAGGAAATCACGCTCTGACATTGGTAAAGCCTGTCACCTCCATCGAATCCGGCATTAGCACCGCACCTCGATCCGGAGACCTCAGTCGGTTGCTGCGGTGTCGGTGGGCCGGGCCCCTCGACCGCTCTTGATGGTTCGGTGAAAGGTACCGAAGTCCTTAATGGAGTACGAGATCTGCGGCTACGGGTGTGCTGAGCTTCAGCCGCGCATGCCGAGGCGCCGCTTCAGGTCGCGGGCGTTGAACGCCTTCGCGATCCGGTCGACCAGGCGCCGTCGGGCCTTGGTGTACGGGTACCAGGTCGGTTCGCGCTTGCCGGCGAAGCGGGTGACGACAATCGACTCGGGGCGGCAGTACTTCTTGATCCCGTACTCGCCGTGACGGGCGCCGATCCCCGACTCCTTCCAGCCGCCCATCGGCACGCCCATCGCCGCCATGTTGCTGATCACGTCGTTGACGTTCACCGAGCCCGCCTCGACCCGGCGCGCGACCCTCTCGGCCCGGCCCTTCTCGCCGAAGACCGAGGCGGCCAGCCCGTAGCGGCTGTCGTTGGCGAGCTTGAGCGCCTCCTCGGAGTCGCGCACCTTCATCACCCCGACGACGGGGCCGAAGGTCTCGTCGCGCATCACCTTCATCGAGTGGTCGACGTCAACCAGGACCGTCGGCTCGAAGTAATCGCCCGGGCCGTCGGCTCTCTTGCCTCCGGTCAGCGCCCGGGCCCCATTGGCAAGCGCGTCATTGACGTGGTCTTCGACCACCGCGGACTGGTTCGGCGAGGTCATCGCGCCGACGTCCTTCTCGGGCTTGCGGCCGTCGGCGCCCTGGCGCAGGCCACCGACCTCCTTGGTCAGCTTGGCGACGAACTCGTCGTAGACGGGCTCCTCGACGTAGACCCGCTCGACCGAGATGCAGAGCTGGCCAGAGTTCACCATCCCGCCCCAGGCCGCGGCGTTAGCGGCGCGGTCGACGTCGGCGTCGGAGAGGACGATCATCGGGTCCTTGCCGCCGAGCTCGAGGCTGACCGGGGTCAGCGTCTCCGCGGCGCGGCCCATCACCTTGCGGCCGGTCCGGTCGGAGCCGGTGAATTGGATGTAGTCGACGTGATCGATCAGTGAGCTGCCGGCCTCGCCGGTGCCGAGCACGCAGTCGAACACATCCGGGGCGCCGAGCTCCTCCTTCCAGCCCTTGATCACTTCGATCATGCTGAGAGGGGTGAACTCCGAAGGCTTGACGACCACCGCGGCGCCCGCCTGCAGGGCGGGGATCGAGTCGCCGAGCCCCATCGCCAGCGGGAAGTTCCAGGGGCTGATCACGCCGACCACGGGGTGGGGCCGGTACTGGATGCGGAGCTTCTTGGCGGCGATCAGCGCCGAGTGGGGCCGGACGGTTTCGTCGCCGATGAACTTCGCCGCCTTCGTCCCGTAGAAGTTGATCAGGTCGTTGACGTAGACCAAGTCGAGGGAGATGTCGGCCCGCACCTTGCCGGTTTCGGCCTGCATCGTGTCGGCGATCCGCTCGCTGTTGTCGAGCATCCAGTCGCGTAGCTTGCCGAGCCAGTGGTAGCGGCCCTCGATTCCGATCGCCTCCCACTCGGCCTGGTTGGCGCGCACACGAGCCACGGTGGCGGCGATCGTCTCGGGCGTGTCGACCTGGATCGAGCCGACCACCCCTCCGTTTGCCGGGTTCATAACCTCGATCTGCTCGGCGGGTGCCGAGCCGCTGACCCCGTTCGAGCCGTTGACCACCGTCGCGTCCGTATCCACAGTGCCGCTCTCCACAGGGATGCTCCTTCCTGAACCCAGTTGGCTGGTTGGCCAACTGTACCGCCCGGTGCGCTCTACGGGGTGGCGATGTCCGAGGAGACGGCCTCGATCAGGAGGTCGACGACCTGGGGGTCGAACTGGGTACCGGCGCAGCTGCGCAGCTCCGCCACCGCTGTCTCAAGCGGCATCGCCTTTCGATAGGAACGCGTCGTGGTCATCGCGCTGAAGGCGTCGCAGCAGGTGACGATGCGCGCCTCGATCGGGATTTCCTCGCCCACCAGCCCGTCGGGGTAGCCGCTGCCGTCGTAGTCCTCGTGGGAGGAGCGGACGATGCGCCCCACCTCGGCGAGGACGCCGCCGACTCGATTGAGCATCGTCTCACCCTCGATCGTGTGCTGGTGCATGATCTTCCCACTCGTCGTCGTCGAGCGGGCCGGGCTTGTTGATGATCTCCTTCGGCACCGCGATCTTGCCGACGTCGTGCAGGAGAGCCGCGAACTCAACATTGCGGCACTGCCGGGAGTCGAGGCCGAGCCGTTGGGCGACGGCGACGGAGAGCTCGACCACGCCGCGGCTGTGGCTGCCGGTGTAGGCGTCGTCTGCCTCGACCACGTCGCCGAGCAGCATCGCCGTCCCCTGGTACACCTCGCTCAGCTCGACCATCTGCTCCATGCGGGCCTGGCGCTCCCGGGAGAGGATGGAGAGGATCGCGGCGAGCGGGATCGCCAGCAGGCAGACCGCGGCATTCGTTTCTATCGCCGCGAAAGCGACCAGCAAGCCGATCGGGGCGAGCGCCGCGTCGAGCGCGTAGACGGGGGCAATCAGTCGGAGTTGCGTCCGGAAACGAGTGCCGTCGATCAGCCGAACTCGAGTCGCGCCGGTCGAGAAATCGAATGCGAACTGTGCCATCAGGGCAAGTGCGTAGACCGGCCAGTCCTCCCAGGAGAAGATCTGGGCGCCTGCGAAGACCAGCACCAAGGCCGGGCCTATGGAATGCCAGCAATCGGCGAAGACCTGGAAGAAACGGTGGATGCTTGTCTCCCCGGTGGCGTAGTCGAACAGGCGGCCGAGGGTCCAGCTGAAGCTGACCACGAGGGGGACGAGCGGGGTGGGGAGGAGGAAGAGCATCGGCACCAGGACCAGCTCGGTTGGCACCGTGTATCCGTCGGCGAAGTCGAACTTGGCGCGGCAGGTGATTACGTAGGCGCCGATCAGGACGGCGAGGGTGGGAAGGTCCAGGGAGCGAGGCGAGCTCATGAAGATCGCCATTGCCCCTGCGATTGCCAGGAAGGCAACGGCCGCCCCTATCTCGACTGCCCGCTCGCGGCCGTGCGTCGGCGTCACCTCGCGCTCGCGGCCACGGGCAAAGAGCTGCTCGACTTCGTATGTCTGGGCTGCTGTCGCCATGTGCGTTGTGCGCAGCCGAATCGCAAAGCCGAACGACTGCTGCTTGAGGTATCGGCTTGAAGAGGGTGACCGATTAGCTCTGCACCAGACAGGGCGTTTCCCCCCATTTCATCGGGGCTTTCCCCCATTCCTACTCAGGAATCATTAGACAGACGTATGAGTCCCCTTTAGTCCTCGACCTCCACACCCGAAGGTGCTTGCGACATAGATCTCAGCTGATCAAGGCAAACCTGTCGCGAGGCAGGGGCGCAAAGTCAGAGGTCTCGCGTTCAGCGCGAGATGGCTCAACTGCCAGCTTGGTTTTACGACCAGGCTTTTTGGCCTGCGACAGAAAGGTTTGCCGATGACGCTCAGTTCAATCACCCGCTCCCTCAAGCTCACGGGAGTCCTTGCAAGCGCGGTCCTTATGCTCGCGATCCTCGCCGGTTCCGCCCAGGCTGCCTGTCCGTACTCCGGTGCAGAGCAGGTCTTCAAGCCGTGGGGGGACCAGCGCAACTACGTTCTTGCTCCCGACGGGGGCTTTGAGGCCGGTGGCTCCGGTTGGACGCTGAGTCAGGGCGCCCAGGCGGTCGACGGTAACGAGAGCTACTACCTCAATGACGCCACCGACTCCAGCTCGCTGGCGCTCCCGGCCGGCAGCTCGGCCGGCAGCCCTCCGATCTGCATGTCGCTCGACACGCCGGTCTTCCGTCTCTTAGCGCGCAACACGGGCGACCCGACTTCGCGCTTGCGCGTCGACGCTGTCTACAAGCTCCTCGGCTTGGTCAGGACCAAGGTCGGAGCCACGATCACCGCGGGCTCGAGTTGGGCCCCGAGCCAGCCGATCTCCACCGTGCTGGGCCTCTCGACCATTGTCGGGACGCTGATCCCCAGCGCTATCCAGATCCGCTTTACGCCGCTGGACGCGAAGGGCGACTGGCAGGTCGATGACCTCTACATCGACCCCTGGGCACGTCGCTAAGAGCCTGAGCTAAACGCATCGGCAAAAGGGGCCGCCGCCAGCACTTCGGTGCCGGCGG
>JBBDYO010000022.1:22316-28882 GCA_040901495.1 Solirubrobacterales bacterium | reverse complement strand
GGGGGGGGCCCTTTCTCTTGGCTGGGCCCTAGCGCGGAACGAGCCGGTAGACAGGCCCTTCCAGCGAGGCCACGTAGATGCGGCCTCGCGTGTCTTCGCCGAACGAGGAGGGGGAGGAGACGCTGAGCCCGAGCTTGCGGTCGCCGCTTGCCCGTTTCAGATGGGGGACGAGGCTTCGCAGCTGCCCCTCGCAGAGGTCCGCGTAGACGTAGCGCCCGCGCAGGGACGGCAGGCGCCGGTCCCCGACCACGTAGCCGCCGATGATCGTGCAACTGCCGCCACGGCTGTGGGGGTAGGCGAGGATCGGCTTCGTCGTGCCGCCTGGGTCCGGTGTGCCGCTGCTGCCGCCCGTGTATGGGCCGAATCCCTCGAAGGCGTCCCAGCCAAAGTTGGCCCCGGCCGCGGCGCCGACGCTGGTGTAGTTGAGCTCCTCAAAGGTGTCCTGTCCCACGTCGGCGATCGCGATCCGGGGTGGTTGTGCGGTCACGGCATCGAAGGAGAAGCGGAACGGGTTGCGCAGCCCGTAGCTGTAGATCTCGGGGCGGCCGCCTTGGCCACCGGGGAAAGCGTTGCCTGGGGGGATCGAATAGGACCTGCCGCCGGTGGACCGCGGGTCGATTCGCAGTAGCTTGCCCAGCAGGCTGTTCCTGTTCTGAGCGTTGTTGGGCGGATCTCCACCGCTCCCGCCGTCGCCCGTGGCGAGATAGAGAAGGTTGCCGAGGAACTGCAGCTGGCCGCCGTTGTGGTTGGAGTTTTCACGGTGGGGAATCTCGATCACGCTGCGCCGCGATCCGCGCGCCGCCCGTGTCGCGCTGCGCCGTTTGAACTCATCGACACGGATATCGCCCTCGCTGTCCGTGTAGTAGACGTAGAAGCGCCTGCTGTCCTTGTAGTCGGGCGGGAAGGCAATCGAGAGCAGCCCGCGCTCGCCTTCGAAGTTGACCAGGCCGGAGATGTCGAGGAAGGGCCGCCCCAGCCGCCTGCCCCCGCGCAGCGCCATCACGCGCCCTCCCTGCTCGACCACGAGCAGCAGCCGTGGGAAGCCGGGCGCCCCGGTCACGTAGACGGGGGTGTCGAAGCTGCCGACTCGCTTGAGGCCGACTCCGCTTCGCTTGGCACTGGCACTGCCGTTTGGCGCCTGTGCGTCGGTTGGCTCCTGCGCGGCGCCGCAGGCCGGCAGCGCAACCATCGCTGCGGCTGCGGCGGCGACGCACAGTGCGGCGCGGCGTCCCATCCGGGACACGCTACCGGGCGGGTTGCTTCGGCTCTTCGGGGATCGTCACGACGTCACCGCTGTCGGTAACGACCGTGTTTGGGGGCACCGAAGAGATCTGCGTCGAGAAAGATCCCCCCGGCTGATTGCCGTTGGCGTTCTCGGCCTTGGCCGCGCCCTCGAGGCTCGCGTCGATTTCGTACAGGACCGTGAAGTCTCCGGTTTTAACCGCGCTCAGCTTCCAAATCGCTTCAGTCGTCGCGCCAGGCTTCAACGGGCCGAAGTCGTAGGTGTTGGCGCTGGCGTTTTCCGCCCCAGCCGACTCGCTGGACCCAGCCAATTTCGGATAGTGCTCGGCGAGGGCCCAGACGGGTCGATCTGGCTGGGCAAGGCCGGGTTCGGGAGAGCGGATCGCAAACGGGAGCGAGGACGACTGCCCCTCCTTGCCGGCGATCGAGATCGTCACGGTCAGCGCCGGGACCGTCTCGTCGCCCGTGTTGCGAACGCCGATCCGCAGCAGCGAGGTTTCGCCGAGAAGCTGCTCGGAGGGGAACTCCGCGGTGACGACCTCCACCGGGTACTTACCGGCTGTCTCGTCCGTCCCTGAGGAGGAATCGTCCCCGCAGGCGGCCACGGAGATGGCGATTGCCGCGACTCCGACCGCCGTCGCCCCGCGAAGCGTCCGCCGCCACCGAGCCGATGCAGGGGATTTTGAGACCTCCTCCAAAGCGGCCGGAACATACCACGGGGTTTCGTGGTCGCCAGGGGTATGGAAGTCGTGCTGGCGCGACGTTAGCCGGATCTCAACAGTCGTATAACGGTCGCCGCTGGGCCATCCCATAAACTCAGGCCACGAGCAGGGAGCCGCGTGGAGCGGCCCCGCTTCCCGGAGGAGTAGATGGACAGAGCCGCACCCATAGGCAGGGCCTTCTTGCCCGCGAAGTCCTTCTTCGAGCAGGTGGGGGAGATGATGCTCCTCACCGGGAAAACGCTGGTCTCGGCGGTGAAACCCCCCTATCCGTACGGAGAGGAGTTCATCGGGCAGTTCCTCTTCGCCTTGCAGCTCTGCTGGTTCCCGCTGCTGGTCTCGACCGTGGCTTTCGGGTTCGGCGCGCCTGGGCTGCAGGCCGCCAATGTCTTCCACCTGTTCGGCAGCCTCGACCGGCTCGGCGGCTTCTTCGTCCTTGCTTCGATTCGCGAGTTCGCACCATTCGTGACCGCGGTTGTCGTCGCGGGTGTCGCGGGCACCGCGATAACTGCCGACCTTGGTGCGCGCAAGATCCGTGAGGAGCTCGACGCCCTCTTGGTGCTCGGTGTAGACCCGATCAAGAACCTCGTCGTGCCGCGCTTCCTGGCGCTGATGCTGATCACCGGCCTGCTCGACATCTACGCGCTGGTCTTCGGGATCAGCGGCGGCATCCTGACCGAGGTCGTCTACGGCGAGCCGCTCGGTGGCTTCTTCGCGACGCTCTTCACCAACGCCTCGGTCACCGACCTCTGGGGGTCGGTCGTCAAGTGCACGCTCTTCGGGGCGATCATCGCGGTCGTCTGCTGTTACAAGGGGATGAATGCGTCCGGAGGCGCCGCGGGGGTCGGCCGTGCCGTCAACCAGGCGGTGGTCATCGCCTTCATGGGGGTTTTCGCCTTCAACTACGTCTTCACCCAGACGCTCCTGGCAACCAACCCCGAACTTCAGACCATCCGATGAACGCTTGGCTCCAGGTCCCACGCGGTTGGCTGGACTCCTTTGGCGAGATTGCCCGCTTTGGGTCGCGGGTCGCGGGCCTCGTCTACTCGGGCCGCGTCTTCCGCTTCTTCGGCGAGAGCCTGCGTCAAGCCGGGATCCTGATCCTCGGCTCGGCCCTGATCATCTGGGGCCTGGTCTTCATTCTCGGCCTGCAGTGCGGGATCGAGGGTGCCTACCTGCTGCGCGCCCAGGGAGCGCCCGCCTACGCCGGCCTCTTCTCGGCCTGGTGCGACCTGCGCGAGGTGTTGCCCTACGCGTTCGGCTACATGCTCTCGGCGAAGGTCGGGACCGGGATCGTCGCCGAGCTCGGCGCGATGCGGATCTCCGACGAGATCGACGCGCTCGAGGTGATGGGTGTGCCGCCGGTCACCTTCCTCGCCGCCACGCGCCTGCTGGCCGCCTGGATGGCCTTCCCGTTCATGTACCTCTGCGGGATCGGGATCATGTTCGCCGCCAGCTACATCGCTGTGGTGGAGCAGATCGGCGACGTCTCTTCCGGCGGCTATCTGCTGATCTTCTGGATGTTCCAGAACCCGCCAGACCTGATCTTCAGCCTGACCAAGGGAATGTTCATGGCCACCGCCATAGTCCTGGTCGGCTGCTACTACGGCTACACCGCCTCCGGGGGACCGGTGGGGGTGGGGACCGCGACCGCAAAGTCGATGGTCCTCAACATCGTCTTGGTCCACATCATCGGCATGCTCGGCACCCTGATCTTCTGGGGCGCCAATCCGAGAGCACCAATAGGAGGCTGATTCAACATGTCTATCGAGGATTCGAGCCAGACCAACGGCGCGGAGACCGCCGAGAGCCCCACGGCGCCTCAGGCCACCGGCCCCTACATCAGCCCCGACGGCGCCACGATGGGCCGCGACTTCGTCATTCCGGGTGTCGATCCGGCCGAGCCCGACCCCTATCGCTACCACACCGGTAGAAGGCGAGATCATGGCGGCGAGGACGCGATCGAGGTCATCGACCTGGTCAAACAGTTTGGCCGCGCGCGCATCCTCAACGGCCTCAACCTGGGGCTCCCCGAGGACCAGATCTCGATCGTTCTGGGGCCGTCGGGCACCGGCAAGAGCGTCCTCGTCAAGCACATCGTCGGGTTGCTCTACCCGGACTCGGGGGACGTGCTCGTGCACGGGGAGTCGATCCCCAACATGACCGACGACGAACTGTTTGAGGTCCGCAAGAAGTTCGGCTTGCTGTTCCAGGACGGGGCGCTGTTCGGATCGATGAACATCTACGACAACACGGCCTTCCCGCTGCGCCAGCACACCGACAAAGGCGAGGAAGAGATCGGCGAGATCGTCAACCGCAGGCTCAAAGAGGTCGGGCTCTCGGAGGCGATCTACAAGATGCCGAACGAGCTTTCAGGCGGGATGCGCAAGCGCGCCGGGTTCGCCCGCGCGCTGGTGCTCGAACCGGCGATCGTGATGTTCGACGAGCCTGATTCGGGCCTCGACCCCGTGCGCACGGCGCTGCTCTGCGAGCTGGTCCGCGAGGTCCATGCGGAGCACGGGGGCTGCTACCTGGTGATCAGTCACGATCTGAACACCGCGCGCCGGATCTCCGATTTCATCGCTGTGCTGTGGAACGGCAAAATCGTTGAGTCGGGCCCCAAGGAGGAGCTGTTCGACTCGGAAAACCAGTTCGTCAGCCAGTTCCTCAGCGCGGACATTCGCGGCCCGCTCGCGATGGACTAGAGCCGCAAGGCTCGGCGTGGCCCTATGAGGGATTGGCGAAACCCCGGCGCACGCTTGGCGGCGGCGGACACCGCGCGGTGCGGCGTCCTCGGTCGGCCGAATAGCGCTGCTCATGACTATCCGGTTCCGTCAGGCTGGCGACTGGGTCGATCGTCACATCGCACGTGAGCACCTCGCCGCACCGCTGCGCGATCTTTACCCCCTATAGGGGGGTAGAACCGCGCAGCGGTGGAGGCGGCAAAAGGAATCCGACTGTCCTCGGAATGCGTGGCGCTGCGCCGTAGTGCCCGCAAAGTCCTTCAGTCGATCGCTCCGCGCTCGACAGGCGGGCTGCGGAAAAGGCCTCACGCCCACAACCGGACGCAACCGGATACTCAAGAGCGCTGCTATTCGGCCTCCCTGCGTCCTTGCACCGCTTGGTCCGGCGCTCGCCAGTCGCACACCCGGGTTTCGCCAATCCCTCCTATGAGCGCCGAAGGCTGGTTTGGCCGTGTTGCTGCGTGGGCGGCTGGGCATGCTCGGGTGGTTCTGGTCGTCTCCGCCCTGCTGGCACTCGGGGCGGGGGTGGGGGCGACGCAATTGCCGACCGATGCCGGGACCGACACGCTGGTCGATACCGACACGGCCAGCTACCGGGCAACCCAGCACGTGCGGGAGGCTTTCGGCGAAGAACCGGTCGTGGTCCTCGCCGAGGGGGATCTACAGCAACTGGTGCTGACCGCGAACCTGGGGCGGCTGCTGCGGCTGGAGGGCTGCCTCTCAGGCAAGGTGCCGGAGGGCGTGAAGCCGATTCCGGGGCCCTGCGCGGAGCTGGCCAGCCAGGGCGCGGTGAAGTCTGTGGTTGGCCCCGCCACCTTCCTCAACGGGGCGGTGATCCAGATCGACCGGCAGCTGAGCCGCCTGGCTGCCCGGGTGCCGCCGGACCGGCTCCGCGAGCTGGTCCTCGCGATCGCGGCTCGCTACGGGATCACCAGCGCGCCCAGCATCACCAACCCCGACTTCCTCGCCACCGTCGTCTTCGACCTGCACCGGGCGCGGGGGACGCCGAAGGCGCGGCTCTCCTACCTCTTCCCCAACAACCACACTGCGCAGATCATCGTCCGACTCCGCCCCGACCTGACCGAGGCCGAGCGTCACCGGGCGCTGGAGACGATCCGCGCTCTCGTCGATGACCGCACGGCGCGTCGGGTCTGCAAATTCAAAGGGAGGCCGGAGCCCTGCTTCGAGCTGCACGGAGGCCGCTACGTCGTCTCAGGGGTGCCTATCGTCGTCGATGGCATTACCCGGGCGCTGAAGGACGCGCTGCTCGTCCTCTTCGCGGTCGGGGTCGTCGTGATGGCGCTCACCCTGCTTGTCGTCTTTCGCTCCCGTCTGCGGCTGCTGCCGCTCGGTATCGCCCTCGCGGCCGCGGCGCTCACCTTCGGGCTGCTCGGGCTGGCCGGCGGCTCGCTGACGATGGCCTCGATCGCGGTGCTGCCGATCCTGATCGGCCTCGCCGTCGACTACGCGATCCAGCTGCAGGCACGCTACGACGAAGCGATCGAGGCCGGCGCCAGCGGAGTTGAGGCAGTTCGCCTGGCGGCATCTCGCGGCGGCCCGACGATCGCCACGGCCTGCCTCGCGACCGCCGCCGGGATCCTCGCCCTCCAGCTCTCCCCAACGCCGATGGTCCGCAGCTTTGGCCTGCTTCTCATCGTCGGCATCGGTATCGCCTTCCTGCTCGCGATGACCGCCGGCTTCGCCGCTCTCAGCCTCCGTCAGGAGGCAGGAGCAGAAGGCGCTCCTTCGCGCACTGGATTTTTAGCCGCGCTTTCCCGCCGCGGCGAACAGGGCGAGAACGACAACGGCTCTTCGGGCGGGTGGCATGTGGTTGAGGCCTTCGCCCGCAGCCTGCGAGGAC
>JBBDYO010000022.1:0-22306 GCA_040901495.1 Solirubrobacterales bacterium | reverse complement strand
ATGACAGGACCCGCCCGCACGAGCGCTTTCTTGCTCTTGCCCTAGGTCACCCGCAGCGAGTGCTGGGAATCGGTCTGATGTTGGCCGTGACCGGCTGGGGGGTGGGGACGCAAGTTGACACTGTGTCTGACATTCGCGAGCTTGCGCCCCAGGACATACGGGCGGTAAAGGATCTGAACGAGCTTCAAGACGCCACCGGCGTTTCCGGTGAGCTTGACGTGAGCGTCCGTGCTCCCGATTGGACCGACCCAGCCACTCTGCGCTGGATGGCTGCCTTCAAGCAGCGGGTACTCCGCACCGGTGGCTTCTCCGGCGCCAACCCGAGCTGTCTCGACGCGGAAGTCTGCCCCGGCCCCGCCCTTTCGGACTTCGTCGTCGGTGGGGAAGGGTCCCTGAGGAGGCGCGACATTCGCGCCACGCTTGCCGAACTGCCCGTCTACGACCTCGAAAAGATCGTCGAGGTCAACTCGGCCACCGGCTTGCCCCGGCCGGGCGGCACGGCGCTGCTCGGCTTTGGGATCCGTGCCCAGTCGCTGGATGACCAACAGGCCTTGGTCGAGCGGATTGAGGACGAGGTCGGCGAGCCTGGGTCGCCCGGCGGTCCGCCTTCCGGGGTGGAAGTCCAGCTGGCGGGGGTGCCGGTGATCGCCGCCGCCGCCGCCACCGAGCTCTCGAGCAGTCGCTACTGGCTGACGCTTGCCGGTCTCCTCGCGGTGGCGCTGGTGCTGCTCGCGGCCTACCGCTCGTTTAGCCGTGCGCTGGTTCCGCTCGTCCCGATTCTGCTGGCGACCGGCTGGGGGATGCTCATCCTCTGGGTGAGCGGCGTCCAGCTCAACCCGATGTCGGCGGCGCTCGGCGCCTTGACCGTCGCGATCGCCACGGAGTTCAGCGTCATCCTCTCGGCGCGCTTTCACGAGGAGCGAGGCCGGGGGAGCTCTATCGCTGAGGCGCTCTACGGCGCCTACGGCCGCACCGGCGCCGCGGTCTTTGCCTCTGCGGTCACCGCTACGGCGGGCTTTGCGGTGCTGATGGTCAGCGACGTGAAGATGCTGCGGGACTTCGGCTTCATCACCGTGATCGATCTATCGGTGGCCCTGCTGGGCGTGATGATCGCGCTCCCGGCGGCTCTGGTTTGGGCGGAGAAACGGTGAGGGACCGCTACTCGATCGTCGTCGGCCTGCTCTTCGCCGCGGTCATCGCTATCGCGTTCGCCAGCGGGATCGGGGATGAGAACGGAGGCGGCATACTCGGGCTTGACGAGAAACCCGACGGGTGGCCGTTGCCGGAGTTCGCCGTCCCGGCTGCCGCCGGCCCGGAAGCCGACGCGAACGTCGCCCAGGACGACTGCGAAACCTCTGGGCTTCCCTGTCCAGAGGGCTCTCGGCGAACACCCGCCTGCCGGATCTCGACCCCAGGCGCGATCCGCGTCTGCGACTTCTTTGACCGTCCGCTCGTCCTCTCGTTCTGGTTCACCAAAGGCGGCGACGACTGCGTGGGCCAGCAAGACGTCGTCGAGCAGGCATACGCGCGCTACCGTGGGCGCGTGAGCTTCCTCTCGCTGGATGTACGGGACAGCCGGGACACGGTTCAAGACATCGTCAGGGAGCACGGTTGGACGATGCCCGTCGGCTATGACCGGGATGGGGCCGTCGCCAGCCTCTACCGGGTTGGCCTGTGTCCGACGTTCGCCTATGTCTATCCGGGGGGGACCCTGCACAAGGCGAGCATCGGCACCCTCACTGCCGGCCAGCTCGAGGCACGGATCGAGGCGCTGCTGCGTGCCACAAGGGCGGCGGAGGCGAGCTGAGATGGGCGCCGGCGGGCCAACCGGCTCCGGGGTGCGGTGGGAGCCCTCCCCGCGGCAGGGATGGGTCGCGCCGGCGGTCCTCAACGAGTTCCCGGGGCTCGGGATCGCCTCGATCGAGATGGACAGCCGTTCCCGCCGCAGCCCCGAGCCGGTGCGACGGCGGCTGCGTGAGATCTCGGACCGCTTCTTCGGCGCCCACGCGGTCCACATGCGGGAACGCCCGATCCCCTGGGCTTACCGCGTCTTCTTTCGCCAGATCGGCCTCGACCCCGATCGCACTCGCACTCCGGTCGAGGAGCTTGCACTGGAACGCCTCCACGACGGTGCGTTCAAGAGCCGCGGCCTTCCCGCCGACGCGCTGACAATTGCCACGGTGGAGACCGGGATCGCGCTGCGCGCCTTCGATGCCGAGCAGCTCACCGGTGGGCTCGGCATCCGTGAATCGGCGCCTGGCGAGTCGCTCGCGGGGCGGCCCGGAGAGCTGCCGCGGGGGACCCTGATCATCGCCGACGAGAAGGTGCCGATCGGGTTGCTGTTCGGCGCGACGGCGGATGGCCTCTCCGTGAGCGGGGACACGCGCCGCATCGCGATCGCGGCGGTCCAGGTCAACGGTGTGCCTCAGATCGCGATAGACGAGGCTCTCTGGGCGGCCGCCGCGACCATCGAGGCCGCCTGAGCCCTGCGTTTCAGGGTGTGAACGCACTCGGCGTCCTTAACCGGTTTCTCGCTTTGGGGGTGGGTCCGGTGATCTACACTCGGACGGGTTATGCGCGATCTGCTTGACCGAGATACCCGGTCCACGCTGGACCTAGAGGACCAGCCCGCGCTTCGCACAGGCGGTGACCTGCGCCGCGCTCGCGCTGAGCTGCGGCGGCAGATCGGACGGCTTGAGCGGCAGCTCGCCTCCCTCGCCGCCGAGGCGTTTCCGCGCTTTGCCATCGAGACCGGGGTTCCGGCCGCCTCACGTGAGCCGCGGGCGTTGGGGCTCGGCGAGCTCGAGGAGGTGCGGGACGCGCTCGCCATCCGGGTCGAGGACGCGCGTGGCGCTCTGCGCGAGCGAGCGGAGCTCGAGTCGCGCAACCGCGCTCTCTTAGAGCGGATGCTGGCCGCGCCGGCTGAGTTCAAGTGGGTCCGGATCTCACGCGACGACCTCGGTGAGGTTGGCTGTGGCCATTGGCACTCGCGTCCCCGCCTCGGGCTGATCGGGATGCTGATGGGCTGGTGGCGGGTCCGAATATCTTCCGGATGCCCGTTACCCGGGCGGCTTGCGGCCGTTGAGCACCACGCGAAAGGCAGATGAGCGGCCCCCGGCGCCGTGGGGATCTTTCCCGCTTGCCGAGCTGGCGGTGCTGGGCGGGATCGTCTCGCTGGCGATCGGCGCGCTCGGCGGCAATCCGACCGCGATCGCGGTCGGCATCGCGCTGGCGGCGCTCGGTGGCCTTGAGGTGGCGGTCCGTGAGCACTTCGCCGGGTATCGCTCCCACACGACCCTGCTCGCCGGCGCGGTCTTCGTCCTCGTCGTCGCCGTGCTCCTCTATTTCGCCAACCTGATCCTGGCCTTCGCCCTCGCCGCCGGCGCCGTCGCCTTTGCGGCCGCCTTCCTGGTCTTCCGCCGCGCCTTTCAGCGAGCCTCCGGCGGCCTCTCGTTCAGGATCGGCCGCTGGGGTTAGACCTCCCTAGGCCTCGACCAGTAGACCCGCTGAGGGGCTCGCGGCGCCTTTGGCTTCAAGCTCGTTGAGCAGCATCTCGCGCTGGCGAGAGGTAAGGGTTGCCAGGCGCTTGTTCTCGTTGAGGGAGAGGCCCAGCAGGAACTTGCGGACACGAGTTCGGCCCCAGCTGCGCTGGCTGGCGAGAAGCTCGGCCAGCGACATGCTCTCGGTCTCCCAGGGGCCGTTGCGGAGCACCTCTGCCACGTCGACCTCACCCTGTGCGATCGAGCGCTTCAACGCCGCCCTTTTCAGCCTCACACGGTTGGCACGTTGCAGCGCCTGCATGTGCTGCGGCATCTGGATTGCGGTTGGCGTCGCTGAAGCAGGGGCGATCGAAGCAGCGTCCACTAGAGGTCCTCCCTTTGGGGTCGTTGGCTGGGTTGCTCTTGTTCGCGCAAGCCGACGGCTAGATCGCGGCTTGACCCGAACCGAGTGAGTCTCCCTCCGCCTCCTCCTGTCCCAGGATGCGGACGGCGCGGACGGAAGCTATGCCGTTGGGGTGCTGAGCGTCAACCCGCACTCAACGAAGTGCCGCCGGGTCGTTCGCTAAGAGCACCTTTTTCTCGGCGCACGCGCCTTGTTCAGATTTGGACAAGGACGAAACTACCCCGAGCGGGGTAGATCGGGGAAGCCCTCGATGACCTTCTCGATCGTCGCAAGCGCGCTGTCGAGTTGCTCGCGCTCGTGGGTCGCCATCAGACTGGTGCGCAGCAGCGCTCCGCCGGGGGGGACCGCGGGGTGGATCGCGACGTTGGTGTAGACGCCGGCATCGAAGAGCGCCTTCCAGAGCAGGACCGCCTGCCAGTCGTCTCCGACCATCACCGGCACGACGGGGGTCGTCGCGATGGTGCCGTCGGGAAGCGTCCCCGGCTCGACCACCTTCAAGCCGAGGCCGCGCAGCCCTTCGCGCAGGTACTCGGCGTTGCCAAGCAGGGCCTCGAAGAGCTGGGGGCCGTCGGAGCGGATCACCCGCAGGGCCGCCAGCGCCGCCCCGACCGCCGCCGGGACCGCCGAGGCGCTGAAGATGAAGGAGCGAGAGGCGATTCGCAGGTACTCGATCACGTCGGCCGGGCCGGCGATGAAGCCGCCGCAGGATGCGAGGCTCTTGGAGAAGGTGCCCATGCGCAGGTCGACCTCATCCTCGAGGCCGAAGAGCTCGCAGGCGCCAGCGCCGCGGGGCCCCAGCACACCGGCGCCGTGGGCCTCGTCGACCATCAAGCGCGCCCCGTGTGCCTGGCAGAGCTCGACGATCCGCGGCAGGTCGCAGACGTCGCCCTCCATCGAGAAGACGCCGTCGACGACGACCAGGACGCCGCCGCCGTCTTCCGCGGCCCGGCCCAGCATCTTCTCCAGCTTGTCCATCCGGTTGTGGCGGAACGGGCGCAGCTTGGCGCCCGAGAGCCTGCAGCCGTCGAGGATGGAGGCGTGGTCGCCGGAGTCGCAGATCACGGTGTCTCCCGGCTCCAGGATCGTGCCGATGCAGCCCAGGTTGGACTGGTACCCGGTCGTGTAGACAATCGCGTCCTCGGTCTCCATCCACTCGGCCAGCTCCCTTTCGAGCTCGAGGTGGAGCGGGGTGGTGCCGTTGAGGAGGCGCGAGCCCGTGACCCCGGTCCCGTAGGTCTCCAGGGCATCCCTCGCCGCATCCTTGACCCGGCTGTCTCCGGTCAGCCCCAGGTAGTTGTTGGATCCCAGCATGATCGTCTCGCGGCCCTCCATCTCCACCACAGGCCCAGCCTGGGAGGTGAGGAGCCGGAAGTAGGGGAGGAGGTCGTGCTCCTTTGCCGCTTCGAGTTGCTCGAGGCGATCGTGGCTCCTCGCCTTCTCGAAGACGTCGACTGGGGACCTCGCTGTCTCACCCATTGTGCAAAGTGTAGGTTCCGGCTTCATGGCAGGCGTCTCGATCCGGCCGGTACGCACCCGGCGTGAGCTGAGGCGCTTCGTCAAGGTCCCGTTCCACCTGCACCGCGGCAACCCGCAGTGGGTGGCGCCGCTGACCTTCGAGCGGATGCAGTTCCTGGATCGCAAGAAGAACCCCTACTTCCAGCACGCCGAGGCCGAGTACTTCATCGCCGAGCGGGACGGCGAGCCGGTCGGGCGCATCACCGCCCAGGTCGACGAGCGCTGGAACGAGTACCAGGGGGGCAGCGACGGGATGTTCGGCTTCTTCGAGACCGTCGACGATCCCGAGGTGGCGCGGGCGCTTCTGGCGGCGGCCGAAGACTGGTTGCGCTCGCGCGGGCGCGAGCGGGTGCTCGGCCCGATGGACTTCACCACCAACGACGAGCTTGGGATCCTGATCGAGGGCTATGACCTGCGCCCGATGATCTTGCAGCCTTGGCATCCGCCCTTCTACCGGGAGCTGATCGAGGGCTCCGGGTACGACAAGGCGATGGACCTGCTGATGTGGCACCTCGAGCTGGGGCAGCTCAAGGAGGGCGACCAATTCGACCCGGCGATCCACGCCGCCGCCGAGAAGGCGCTGCGGGACGAAGGGGTGACGATCCGCAACATGCGAAAGCGCGAAATGGCGAATGAGGTGCGGCGTTTCATGGACGTCTACAACGAGGCCTGGGGGGAGAACTGGGGCTTCGTGCCGATCACCGACGCGGAGGTCGAGTTCCAGGCCAAGGCCCTGAAGCAGGTGCTCGATGAGGAATGGGCGTTCATGGCCGAAAAGGACGGTGAGGTGATCGGTGCCGCCCTCACCCTCCCGGACATCAACCAGGTGACGGCGAAGATGGATGGCCGCCTGCTCCCCCTCGGTTGGCTCAAGTTCCTGCGGGGGAAGGGCAAGATCGACCAGGTCCGCGTCTTCGCGCTCGGCGTCAAGCACGACTACCGCCACACAGGCGTCGCGGCGGGGCTCTACCTGAAGCACCTTGAGAACGCCACCCCTGACGGGGTGTCGGGCGGGGAGACCGGCTGGATCCTCGAGACCAACGGTCCGATGAACCGGGCGATGGAAGGCATGGGCGGCAGGATCGTGAAGCGCTACCGCATTTATCAGCGGGCGCTGTAGAGAGCATCGGGTAGGGGTCGCCTGCGCAACAGATGGGGAGGCTTGCCGACCCCTACCCGATGCTCTCGTCAAAGTCCGCAGTTTGCGGTGAGTCTTGGGGAAGCGACTTGAGGTCGCGCTAGAGTCGGTTGGGTGAGCAAGTTTGAGGTAGAGGGCGAAGTTCTGGCCGAGGAGGACGCCGAGCCCGGAGCGGATGGGTCGGTTCGGGTGGTGGAGCGCTACGAGGGGCCGGCCTCGCCGGTCTTGCGCGCAGAGGTGCGAACCGCAGCGCTGGCGGCCGCCGGAGGCGTGCTTGCGGGGGCCGCGACCGTCGCTGCCGTGCGGGCCGTTGGCGCGGTCGGCTCTCGCAAGGGCGGGGCCCGAAGGCTGTCCCGCCGCCGCGATCGCTCCAACAACGTCGTTGCCAGCCGTTCCTTCCTCGTTGACGTCCACCTGCTCGGCCGCTGACCCTCGCGTGACGGAGGCCCTGGAGTTGGAGGTGAGGCCTCCGTGGCCCTACCGATTGCCCACATGGGGAGGCGAGGACCGGGTGATGCAGGTGAGCGGTGGCGTTGTCTCGCGATTGCTCCACGTAGACGGCAGTCCCATTCTCGTGCGCGCCTGGCAGCCCAGCCCAGATCGCGTCGTGGCGCACGCCAAGGCAATCGAGCCCACTGCGGTCGCGGCCCCTGGATGTGGCCCCGAGCGGGCCCAGCGGTGCGCCGGCCCCACGGAGCTGGCGGTGGCGGTGGAGCGCATGCGATTTGCGCTCGGGGTCGACGACGACCTGCGCGATTTCCACCGGCGCTTTCGCCGGGACGCTCTTCTCGGCCCGCTCTTGCGCCGTCACCCGTACATGCGGCCCCTGCGCCGCCCGTGGCCATGGGAGGCGCTCGCCTGGGCGGTCGTCAAGCAGCTGATCGAGTCCGGGCGGGCGGCGCGAATCCAGCGCCGCATGGTCGGCCGCTGGGGCTCGCGCCTGGGGCGCGAGCAGGGGGTGCTGCGAGATGTCCCGACGCCGGGCCTGATCGCCGGCCGAGCGCCGGCCGAGCTCGAGTCGATCGGGCTGGCGCAGGGACGCGCGATCGCCCTGCGCAGGATCGCCCACGAGATCTCCGCCGGACGCTGCGATCCCGGCGACCCCGGTGCCGATGCGCGATTGCTGCGAGTTCCCGAGATCGGGCCGTGGACGGTGCAGTGCCTCGGGCTCTACGGTCGCGGCGAATGGGACTCGCTGCCCGCCGGCGATTTGATGTATCTGAAGCTGGTCGGCAGGGTCGCGCGTCTCGGCCGCCGCGCGACGGTCGAGGAGGTCGAGGAGTTCTTCGCTCCCTATGCGCCTTTCCGAGGCCTGGCCGCCGCCTGGACAAGCACCCTCTAAAAAGTAAAGAAACCCGTTCCTTTGTCGATACATTCGGGATGGAGAGTGCCGCGCGGGAAAAGGGCTGGCCCGAGGACAAGGTCACAGAGTTTCTGGACCGGGTTTCGACTGCCGGCGAGAAATATCGCCACCTTGTCGAGCGGCTGCCCGCAATCGTGTACGCGTGCGAGTTGGGGGAGCACGGGCGCTGGCGCTACGTGAGCCCGCAGATCGCGGAGATCCTCGGCTACAGCCCCGAGGAGTGGATGGCCGATCCGACTCTGTGGGCCAGACAACTCCACCCAGACGATCGCGAGCGGGTGCTGGAGTTGGAGACCGGCGACGCGGTCGGTCCGCGCAGCGGCTCGCCGATCGACTACCGGATGACGACCCGTGACGGCGAGGTGGTCTGGATTCTCGACGAGGCTGTGCTGGAGCCAGACGAGGAGGGCACGCTGGTTTGGCACGGCGTCCTCTACGACATAACCGAGCGCAAGCTGGCGGAGCAGGAGCTTCGCCGCGCGGCCGCCCAGCAGGCCACCGTGGCGCGCTTGGGACGGCATGCGCTGCAGCATGGCGATCCGGGCGCCCTGATGGTGGAGGCGGTCGAGTTGATGACCGAGATCGAAGGGGTGGAGGCAGCCTGCATCTGGAAGGCCGGCGACGACGGGCGGCTGCTGTTGCGCGCCGGGCTCGAGGGCACGGTTAGCGGCGCCGACCGTCGCGCGTCAGCCGGGAGCGATTCGCATGCCGGGGCGGCGCTCGAATCCGGCCTGCACGTGATCGTCGACGACTGGGAGGCGGAGCGCCGGTATTCGCTGCCGTCCGCACTGCGCCTGTCGGGGGTGCGCAGCAGCCTCGCCGTGCCGATCGACGGCAAGGAGCACCCCTTTGGCGTGCTCGACATCCACTCGACCGAACCCAGCCGCTTCACGCCGCAGGACGTCCACTTCGCACAGGCATCGGCCAATGTGGTCGCCGATGCGCTCGAGCGCCACACGACCGACCAGGCGCTTCGCCATCGCGTTCTGCACGACTCGCTCACCGGGCTTCCCAACCGGACCAGCTTCGTCGACTCGCTCAACGACGCCCTGTCCCGGGGGTCTGTCTCCGGGGCGCCCGTCGGGATCCTCTTCCTCGACCTCGATCACTTCAAGTTGATCAACGACAGCATTGGCCACCACGCGGGGGACGAGCTGTTGCGCAAAGTCGCCCCCCGCCTGCGCGCGCACCTGCGCCCCGGGGACGTGGTCGCCCGGTTTGGCGGCGACGAGTTCGGGATCCTGGTCGATCGGCTCGAGGACGAGGACGAGGCGATCGCGATTGCCGATCGGGTCGCGGGGGCATTCGCCGACCCATACCTGATGGGGGGCGCAGAGCATTTCGTGTCCGCCAGCGTTGGCATCGCCGTTGCGTGGCCCTCCGAGGAGGGCGCGGTCAGCGCCGATCTTCTGATCCGCGACGCGGACTCCGCGATGTACAGGGCAAAGGAAAGGGGTCGCGCGCGCTGTGAGCTCTTCGATACCGAGATGCAGGCCCGGGCGGCGCGGCGGCTGCAGATAGAGCGAGAGCTACGCCACGCCGTGGATAGGGACGAGCTGAGGCTCCACTACCAGCCCGTGGTCGCGCTCAAGACCGGTGAGATCGTCGGGCTCGAGGCGCTGGTGCGCTGGCGGCACCCGGAGCGTGGCACGCTCGATCCGGGCGAGTTCATCCCCATTGCGGAGGACTGCGGGCTGATCGAGCCGATAGGCCGCTGGGTCCAGGAGAGCGCCTGCAGCGAGGTGCTCGGATGGCACGAGTTGCGCCCCGATAGGAAGCCGCTCGAGGTCTCGGTCAACCTCTCGGCGCGCCAGGTGGCGCACCGGGGGCTTGCGGACTCGGTGGCCGAGATCCTCTCCCGCACCAGGCTCGACCCCCGCTACCTGGTGCTCGAGATCACCGAGAGCGTCTTGGTCGAGGAGTCGGCCAGCGCCACCGCGACCCTGGAGGCGCTGAGCGAGATCGGTGTGCGGCTCGTGCTCGACGATTTCGGGACCGGCTACTCCTCGCTCGCCTACCTCAACCGGTTTCCATTCGATGCGCTGAAGATCGACCGCTCTTTCATCGAGGGGCTTGGGGTCGAGAAGGAACGAACGGCGATCGTCGAGGCGGTGATCGGCATGGCCCGGGCGCTCTCTCTGGACGCCATAGCCGAGGGAGTCGAGAACGAGATGCAGCTCGCCGAGCTCCGCCGGCTGGGCTGCGACTTCGCGCAGGGGCACCTCTTCGCGCGGGCGCTTCCGGCCGAGGAGGTGACGCGCCAGGTGCGCGACGGCAACCTCGAGCTACTCGGGGATGTCACCCGGTAGGTAGTCGTTGCTGAGCACTTCGGACGGTGTGGGCTGTGTGGTGATCACGCCGTTGTCGCGCATCCAGCCGATGAACTCCCGCCACTGGGCGGGGTCCATGTACCCGTACGGCCGTCCCCCGTTGCTCGGTTCCAGCAGGGGCAGCGTCGCCTCCACCTCGGCACGCGTCAGCTTTGGATCGAGGTCGGGGTTGGACTCGAGCAGCGCATCCGTCGCCGCGTTGGGGCTGGCGACCGCCGCCGCGGTACCGCGGGCCAGCGCCGCCAGGAACAGCCGGATCGCCTCCGGGTCCTCCTCAAGGCGCT
Organism: Solirubrobacterales bacterium; assembly: GCA_040901495.1. Taxonomy (GTDB): domain Bacteria; phylum Actinomycetota; class Thermoleophilia; order Solirubrobacterales; family 70-9; genus VRUE01. The sequence goes on along the minus strand of JBBDYO010000022.1, from coordinate 11,773 downwards.
GCCGCTGCGCGACGAGCACCAGCTCGTTGTAGGTGGGGACCCCGAGCTTGTCGACCGGCGTCACGACCGGGTCCTTGCCCCGTTCGCGAAGGTCTACGCCCTCAACGTTGAGGAAGCCGCCGAGCATCGCCTGGGCGTTGCCGCCGACGAGCGCCGGCAGCAGCCCGTAGCCGACGTTGACCGATTTGACATCGGAGGGAGAGAGGTTCGCCCGGGCAAGGATCGTTTCCAGATAGGCGTCCTGGTAGGGAATGCCCGCGGTGGCGATGGTCTTGCCGCGAAGGTCGGCGATCCCGCCGATCTTCGACTCCTTCAGCCAGATCATCGAGGTCAGCGGCGTGTCGACGAGGGCGCCGACGGCCACTACGTCAAGCCCCTTCTCGTTAGCCAGCAGCACCTCCGGCTCGTAGGAGATCGCCAGGTCGGTGCCACCGGCGGCGACCTGCTTGATCGGCGCCGCGGGATCCGTAGGCGTTTGGATCGAGACGTCAAGGCCAGCGTCGCGAAAGTAGCCGAGCTTCTGCGCCATGTAGATGCCGGCGTGGTCGGGGTTGGGATAGAAGTCGAGGGTGACGCTGAGCGGTTCGCTCCCCGCGGTCCCTTCCTCGCTCTTCTCACCGCAGGCGGCGAATCCCAGCGCAAGGGCGAGCGCGGTGAGGGCGATCGCCGGTCGGTGAGGACGCTTCATCCCCTGCTTTCTATCGCCAATTGACGATACGGCGCTCTGCGAGGGCGAGCAGGCCGAACAATCCGATGGCAATTGCCGAGAGGACAGCCACTGCGGCGAACTCGCGAGCGGTTTCAAGGCGGGCGTTGTCCTGGAAGATCATGTAACCGAGGCCACCCGCTTCCGAGCCGGACCACTCGGCGAAAACGGCGGCGATCACCGCCACCGCCACCGCGATCTTGGCACCGCTGAAGGTGTAGGGAAGCGCGGTCGGGATTTCCACGCGCTTAAAGATCTGCCAGCGAGAGGCGTCGAGGGTGCGCATCATCTTGATCGCCTCGGAATCGACCGAGCGCAGCCCGTCAAGGGTGTTGACGACGATCGGAAAGAAGCAGACCAGCGCAACGATGACCAGCTTCGGGCCGATTCCAAATCCAAACCAGGTGACCAGAATCGGTGCGATGACCAAGATCGGGATCGTTTGCGAGGCGATCAGAAGGGGGTAAAGCGCGCGGCGCAGCGTCTCGGAGGAGTGCAGGGCGAAGGCGAAGCCGAGGCCCGCGAGCAGCGCGCAGAGGAAGCCGAGCAGGATCTCCTGCAGCGTCACCCAGGCGTTGTCGGCGAGCAGCCCGCGGTTCTCCCACAGCGCGGTGGCGATTTCGGCGGGGGAGGGGACGAGAAAGGGCTCGAGGTTGAGGGCGTCGGCGATCGCCCCGGTACTCGCAGCGACCTGCCAGGCGCCGACCAGGGCCGCCAGGACCAGCGTGGGGAGCAGCCAGCGCCTCATTTAGCACCCTCCCGCAGGGCGAGCATCGCCTGCTCGCGAACGGCGACGAACTCGGGATCGGTGATTGCCGCGTCGCGGTCGGGCGCCCGCGGAGTTGGGGCGCTCAGCATGGCGACGACCCGCCCCGGGCGCGCCGATAGCACCGCCACCTGGTCGGAAAGGTAGAGCGCCTCCTCGATGTCGTGGGTGACCAGGACGACCGTGCGGGGGTCGGCGGCGAGCGCCCCCGCCAGCCACTCCTGCATCTCAGCGCGGGTGATCGCATCGAGCGAGGCAAAGGGCTCGTCCAGCGCCAGCACCGGCTTGCCGGAGACGAGTGTGCGCAGGAAGGCGACCCGCTGTCGCATCCCGCCGGAAAGCTCGGCCGGCGGAGCGGCCTCAAAGCCGGCCAGCCCGAAGCGCTCGAACAGCTTCCCCGTCTCGCGCCGCGCCTCCTTGCGGCCGGCCCCTCTATTGCGCAGCGCCAGCGCCGCGTTGTCCAGTGCCGACAGCCACGGTAGGAGCATGTCGCGCTGCGGCATAAAAGCGCAACGCGCAAGGCGCCCCTGCGCGTCGCAGGCGCCACCGACTTCGACCTCCCCGCTTCCGGGTTGCTGGAGGCCGCAGATCAGCTCCAGAAGCGTCGACTTGCCACAGCCCGACGGCCCAACCAGGCCAAGGACCCCGTGCGCGGGGGCCTCCAGGCCAAGGGACTCGATCGCCTGCAATTCCCCGTAGGCGTGCCGGACGCCGCGGATTGCAACCGAGGTCCCCACGGGTGCAGGCGATTTAGTCGAGGCGGCGAACTCCTTTGCTTCTGTGGCCACCTTGGTATCCTGGCGCACTCCGCGCTTCTGACCAAAGTGGTCAAGAAAGTCGATAAGCAACCGCGCGGCAACACTTGGACCCGGCAATCATCATCTTTGGCTTCGGCATTGGCGCCATGGTCGGCATGACCGGCATGGGTGGCGGTACCTTGATGACCCCGCTGCTGATCCTGCTCTTTGGCGTCAAGCCGGTCACCGCGATCGGGACGGACATCTTCTACGCGGCGGTGACCAAGACCGTTGGCGGCTGGCGCCACCTGCGGATGGGCACGGTCAACATGGGCCTCTCGCTGTGGCTCGCCGCCGGCAGCGTGCCGGCATCGATCGCCGGCGTCTGGGCGATCACGATCCTGCAGAGCAAGATCGGCGAAGAGAAGCTCGATTCCGTCGTCTACGCGCTGCTTGGCGGCACCCTTTTGATGGTCGGGATCATCACCCTGGCGCGAGCGCTGATCCTCAGCAACCTGATCGAAGAGCGTGAGGACTTCGAGCTGAAGCGCCGCCACAAAGTGGCCGCGGTCGCAATCGGCGTCACGACCGGCTTCGTGATCGGCATCACCTCGGCCGGCTCCGGCACGGTGATCGCGATCCTCTTGATCGCCGTCTACCGACTCGCTCCTCGTAAAGTCGTCGGCACAGACGTCTTTCACGCCGCGATCCTGCTCTGGGCGGCTGGCATCGCCCACTGGGTGGGCGGCAACGTCGACTTCGTCCTGGCCGGCAATATCCTGCTCGGCTCGATTCCCGGTGTCGTGGTCGGCGCCCATTTCGCCAACAGAGCGCCGGTCGGGTTTCTGCGCACCGCACTCGGGGTCGTCCTCGTCGCCTCCGGCCTCGTCACGGTGCAGAAGGGGGACCCGGTGGTCTGGCCGATCGCCGCTGCGGTGGCGGGAATCGGCCTCGGCCTGCTGATCTGGTTCCCGCGCTGGTGGTCCGCGCGCCGAGTCGAACGGGAAGCGGAGGAAGCCGAGGGCCCACCCCACGATCGTTCGGGCGATCTCGCCCCGGAGACGATCGGATAGGGCATGTGGCTAGATGCGCCTGATTTACTCAACGTATGAGAGTTTCCGCGAAGGCTGATTACGCGGTGCGCGCCGCGGCGGAGCTGGCGGCCGCGGATGAGGGGCCGATCAAGGGCGAGCGCCTGGCCGAGGCGCAGGACATTCCCCTGCAGTTCCTCGAGCACATCCTGCTTGACATGAAACACGCCGGCATCGTCCGGGCGCGCCGCGGCGCCAAGGGCGGTTACTGGCTCGCCAAGCCCGCCGATGCGATCACGATCGCCGACGTGGTCCGCGCCGTCGAGGGCCCGATCGCCCACGTCCAGTCCTCTCCGCCGGAGTTAATCGAGTACCGCGGCAATGCCGAGCACCTTCAGGAGGTCTGGATCGCTGTCCGCGCCAACCTGCGCGCCGTCCTCGAGCACGTCACCCTCGCCGACCTTGTCTCCGGTGAGCTCCCCTCGGAGATAGAGCAGCTAGCTGCGTCGCCTGACGCCTGGGCTCCCAGGTAGTAGACGCTCCTCGCGCGGGTGGCATGGGGGATGGGGGGTCGAGGACGACCCCGCCCGCAGGCCCCCCGTCCCCCATGACAGGACCCGCGCGCCGGACGTCTAGTCCCTGGGTGTGCCGCCGGCGACGACGTTGACGAAGTTCTCCAGGTGGCGGGTGGTCCAGCACTCGAAGGCGCCGTCGCAGTAGCGCTCGTAGGCGGCCATCACCGAGTCGCCGTAGTTCCAGTAGAGCTTCGGCTCCGGGTTGAGCCAGAAGAGGCGGCCGGCCCGCTCGGCGACCTGGGCGAAGACCTCGGCGTGGGGCTCGCGGCCATTGGTGCGGGCGTCGCCGAGCACGATCACGGTCGAGCGCGGGTCGAGGTCGTCGGAGATCTCGGTCAGGAACTCGAGCCAGACGCGGCCGTAGTCGGTGTAGCCGGAGACGTCGGCGACGCCCCCCTCGCTGGAGACCCTCTTCGCGATCTCGCGGAAATCGCGCTCGTGCTCGAAGATCTCGGTCACCTCGGAGATCCGCTCGATGAAGACGAAGCTGCGCAGTTTCCGGAAGGAGTCGTGCAGGGCGTGCAGGACCGAGAGGAAGAAGACGCTGGCCGAGGTGACCGAGGTGGAGACGTCACAGAGGACGTAGATCTCCGGCCGGCGCGGGCGCTTCGGCCGGTAGCGCAGGTGCATCGGCACCCCGCCGGTCTCCAGCGAGGCGCGCATCGTGCGCCGCACGTCGACCGCTCGTCCCTTGCGCCGTCCGCGCTGCTCATGCCCCAGCGTCGCGAGGCGGCGCTTCATCTGCGAGACGGCGCGGTGCACGGCGGCGAGGTCCTGGGTCGGGCTGGTCGGCAGGGCGCGGTCCAGCTCGGCTAGGGGGCGGGAGGGGGGCAGGGTCTCGGTGCGCTCGATCAGGTTGCGTTCCAGCTCGCGCCGCAGGTGGCGCTCGAAGCGACTGAGGTCCTCGCGGTCGAGCGGCGGCAGTTCCGCGGCGCCGTCCTCGGAGGACTGCTGGGCGCCGGTGGAGAGGCCGAGGGTGCGCCGGATCCGCTGTACGTCGACGCCGACTACGCCGGATCCCTCCCCCTGGCGGCCGAAGGCGGCGATTGCCAGCCTCGCCAGGTCGCGCATCTCACCGTCGTTGCCCTCGACGATCGCCTGGCGGATCTGTTCGCGCAGCTCGTCGATGTCGAGCCGCTCACCCCCCTCTTGGCGTTGCTCTCCCTCGCCGATCCCTCGCTCGACCGCCTCGGCCTCCGTGGCACGGAAGAACCAACGCTCGAACAGCAGCTCGAAGAGCCGCCGGTCCTCCTGCGACTTGGCGATCGTCGCGGCCAGTGCCTCGCGGAAGTCGTCCTGCGATGTCCAGGGAACCTGTTCGAGCGCGGCAAAGGCATCGAGGATCTCCGAGGTCCCGACGGCGACGCCCTCCTCCCGCAGCTCCTCGCAGAATCCCAGCAGCTTCGCCGTCAAGCCCGGCGGCCCGGCGTCCGCCTTTGGGCCGTAGGGCGAGGCGCCCATTCGGCTATCCCGCCGTTTGGGTGGGGGAGGAGAGTTTGACGCCCACCCGCTCCGCGACCAGGTCGATGTCGGTGCGGTGCTTGACGATGATCGACATCGACTGCTCGAAGGTCTCGCGGTCGATGTCCTCGGCGCCCATCAGCAGCAGCGTCCGCGCCCAGTCGATCGACTCGGCGATCGAGGGCGGCTTCTTCAGGTCCAGGGCCCGCACCATCTGAATCACCTCGACCAGCCGCCGGGCCAGGGTCTCGGGCAGGTCAGGCGCGTGCAGATGGACGATTTCCATCTCCCGCTCGACGCCCGGATAGTCGAGCCAGAGGTAGAGGCAGCGGCGCTTCAGCGCCTCGGTCAGCTCGCGTGAGTCGTTGGAGGTGAGGACGACGATCGGCATCGTCGTCGCCGAGATCTGGCCCAGCTCCGGGATCGTGATCTGGAAGTCGGAGAGCAGCTCGAGCAGCATCGCCTCGAACTCCTGGTCGGTCTTGTCGATCTCGTCGATCAGCAGCACCACCGGCTCCGGGCTGGCGATCGCCTGCATCAACGGCCGCTCCAGCAGGAACTCCTTGTCGAAGATGTCGTCGTGGACCTCCTCCCAGCCGGACTCACCGCCGGCCTGGATCCGCAGCAGCTGCTTGCGGTAGTTCCACTCGTACAGCGCCTTCGCCTCGTCGAGGCCCTCGTAGCACTGCAGCCGCACCAGCTCGCGGCCGCTGGCGCGGGAGAGCGCCTTGGCCAGCTCGGTCTTGCCGACGCCGGCCGGGCCCTCGACCAGGACCGGCTTGCCGAGCCGCTGCGCGAGGAAGGAAACGAGGGCCGCCGACTCGTCCGCGAGATAGCTCGCGGCGGCGAGCGCCTGCTTCGTCTCGGCCACTGAGGCGGGTGTGGAGGCGTCACTCATCCAAGCCGATGATAATCCGCGAGGTGCTCGACTTGATCCCACCGCTCTTTGCGCTGTTCCCGCACAGCGCCGCCCCCTACATCGGGCTCGTCCTTGCCGGCTTCGCCGTCGGCATCCTCGGGCACCTCGCCGGGTCCCGCCAGCTGATCGTCGCCGGGATCATCCTGATCTTCCTTGGCGCGTTCCTCTACCCGTTGGCCGTCAACCTGTTTGAGAGCACGCCGCCCGAGGTCAGCAATCCCCGTTAGCCACGGTATTCCAGCTGCTCGAATGCCGCCCGTGCGCGCCGCGGGCACCCCCCGGCCGCTAGATTTACACCCGTTCGCACTCGATTGCCCCAGGAGGCCTACCCCTTGAGCCGACTTCGATTCCTTTTTGCATTTGTTGCCCTGTTTGCGCTGGCGGCCACGTTTTCCGCCTGTGGCGATAGCGACAGCGGAGGGAGCAGCGACACCGATCCGCAGGCCGTGATCGACGATGCGACCCTGGAAGGGGTGGAGAGCGCGAACCTCGACCTCTCCGTCGACGTCAAAGCGAGCGGGGACGAAGGAGGGGATATCGCGGTGAGCATCTCCGGGCCCTTCCAGAGCCTGGGCAAGGGTGAGATCCCCGAACTCGACATGACCGCGAAGGTGAGCGGCTCGGTCAGCGGCGAAGACATCGACTTCGACGGCGGCTTGGTGCTCTTCCCCAACAGCGCCTTCCTCAGCTACCAGGGCACCGACTACGAAGTCGATCCGACGACCTTCAGCTTCGTCGAGTCGGCGCTCAAACGCGCGCAGAAAGAAGGAAACGTCGAAGAGGAATCCGCCACCGCGTGCCAGGAAGCGCTGGCTGAAACGGACATCGGAAACTTCGTCGACAACCTCAGCAACGACGGCGGCGCTGACGTCGATGGCACGAGCACGACCAAGATCAGCGGTGACCTCGATGTCGGAGGGGCGCTTGATGCCATCGTCGAGCTCTCCGAAGACCCGGCCTGCAGCGATCAGCTGGGCGCGGTCGAGCAGCTTCCCTCGGGCAGTGAAGTGAACGAGGCCAAGGAGGAAGTCGAAAGCGCACTCAAATCGGCGCACGCCGACCTCTACGTTGGCGACGACAACATCATCAGGCGCATCTCTGCGCAGCTGACGATTGAGCCCGAGGCGTCGGGCGAGGCACCGGAAAGCATCGACCTCGCCTTCGACCTGACGCTGGGCGGCGTCAACGAGGACCAGGACATCTCCGCCCCCGAGAAGACGAAGCCTCTGAGCGACCTGTTCATCGAGCTCGGGGTCAACCCGATCGAACTGCTTGGCATTCTCGAAGGCGAAGGCGAAGGCCTCGAAAACCTGCTCGAAGGCCTCGGCGAAGGCTCCATCAGCGGGGGTTCCTCCGGGGGCCTGGGGAGCTACGGGGAGTGCCTCAAAGGCGTGACCTCGGCTGCCGATCTGCAGAAATGCGCCACGCTCAAATAGCGGCTCCATCGCGTAGGGGGCGGTCCGTCACCAGGCGACGGGCTGTCCGCCTCGCGTGAGCATGCCTAGGCTCAACGCCGCCTTTCTGCGCGGCCCCAACGGCTGGCCCTATCTGCTGACGCCGCTGATCCCGATCGCCGTCGCGCTCGAGCTGGCCGGCAGCCCGGCGACGATCGTCTTCGCGGCCTCGGCCCTGGGCATCGTCCCGACGGCGGCGCTGATGGGGCGTGCGACCGAGGAGCTGGCGGCGCGCTCGGGCCCCGGTATCGGCGGCCTGCTCAACGTCACCTTCGGCAACGCCCCGGAGCTGATCATCGCCCTTTTCGCCCTCCAGCAGGGGCTGCACGAGGTGGTGAAGGCGTCGATCGTCGGCTCGATCATCGGCAACATCCTGCTGGTCTTGGGCGCGGCGATGCTGGCGGGCGGCCTGGGGCGCGAGAAACAGGTCTTCAGCAAGACCGGGGCGAGCGTGCAGACCTCGATGCTGATGCTGGCGGCGGCGGCTTTGCTGATGCCGGCGATCTTCGAGATGGTCGAGGGCCAGGGACTGCCCAGCCCGGGCGCTGAGATCATCAACTACGGGTCGACGGTCGAGCAGCTCTCGCTCGCAGTGGCGATCGTCCTGATCGCGACCTATGTCGCGGGCCTTTTCTTTTCGCTCAAGACCCACCGCGACATCTTCAATCCCGAGTACGAGGTGGAGGAGACCTGGGGCTGGTCCGTGCGGACCTCGATGATCGCCCTGGCCGTCGCCGGGGTCCTCGTGGGACTGATGTCTGAGGTGCTGGTCGGCTCGATCGGCGAGGCCTCCCACTCGATCGGCCTCTCGGAGTTCTTCATCGGCGTCATCGTGGTCGCGATCGTCGGCAACGCCGCGGAGCACTGGGTTGCCGTCCTGGTCGCGATGAAGAACAAGATGGACCTCGCCGTCAACATCGCGATCGGCTCCAGCGCCCAGATCGCACTCTTCGTCGCGCCGGTGCTGGTGATCGCCTCCTTCTTCCTCGGCCCCCATCCGATGGCGCTCGTCTTCAACGGCTTCGAGCTGGGGGCGATCCTGCTCGCCGTGCTGATCGCCAACCAGGTTTCCCAGGACGGAGAGTCGACCTGGTTCGAGGGAGTCCAGCTGCTCGCCGTCTACGTCGTCCTGGGCATCGCCTTCTACTACGCCTGACCACGAACCAGGCCACCATTGGTGTGACATAGGCTCAACCCGTGGACGCGTTCCTACTGTTCGTCAGCTTTGCGGTGATCCTCGCCGGGGCCCTGCTGTTCACCAACGCGGTGGAGTGGATAGGGCATCGGCTGGAGCTCGGAGAGGGGGCCGTGGGCAGCCTCCTGGCGGCGGTCGGGACGGCAATGCCGGAGACCCTGATCGCGATCGTCGCTCTCCTCGGCGCCGCGGAGGGCGCGGACCAGGTGGCGATCGGGGCGATCGTCGGCGCTCCGTTCCTGCTCGCCACGCTGGCGATGGGCCTGGTCGGCCTCTTCGCCTACCTGTATCGGGAGCGTCGCTCACAGGGGCTCGAGCTCAAAGCCCACGCCCCGACCCTGGAGCGGGACCTCGTCTTCTTCCTCATCTTCTTCTCCATCTCGCTGGCGCTCGCCTGGGGGGCGCCGGACGCCCTGCGGATCCCGGTCGGGATCGCGGTCATCCTCGCCTACGTCGTCTACATCCGCCGGACGCTCAAGGGCAGCGGGGACGTGCAGGACCATGCCACCCTTGACCCGCTGATCTTTGAGCGCCGCGCCGAATTTCGCACCAACCCCGGGCTCTTTCCCTGCGTGACCCAGCTTCTGGTCGGGCTCGCGGCGATGGTCGGCGGCGCCCATCTGTTCGTCGAGGAGCTGCTTCACATCGCTGAGAGCGTCGGTGTCGAGCCGGTCATCCTCGCCCTGATCCTCGCCCCGCTGGCCACTGAGCTGCCGGAGAAGGTCAACAGCTTCTTCTGGGTCCGGGAAGGGAAGGACTCGCTGGCGCTCGGGAACATCACCGGGGCGATGGTCTTCCAGTCGACGATCCCGGTCGGGATCGGCCTGATCTTCACCGATTGGGAGCTGAGCGGGAACGCGGCGCTCTCGGTTGGCCTCGGGCTGGTCGGCGGCTTCCTCGCCTACGAGGCCCTGCATCGCCGCGGCCGCTTCGGGCTACCGGTGGTCGTTGCCTGGTTCGCCCTCTACGTCTCCTACATCGCCGTCGTCGCGATCAGTGCTTGAGGGCGTTCAGGCCGCGGCGAGATCCGTGAGGGCGGCGAGCACCACGTCGTCGTGGGTTTTCGGCGAGACCTTGGGGAAGACCTTGACGATCTTGCCCTCGGGGTCGATCAGGAAGGTCGCTCGCTGAACGCCCATGTACTTCTTTCCGTACATCGACTTCTCGACCCAGGCACCGTATGTGTCCGCGACCGCGTGGTCGGGGTCGGCGAGCAGGGTGAAGGCGAGGTCGAACTTGTCGGCGAACTTCTTCACGTCCTCGACCGTGTCTGGAGAGACGCCAATCACCCGCGCCCCGGCTGCCTCGTACTCGGCGTCGCGGTCGCGCACGCCGCACGCCTGGGTTGTGCAACCTGGGGTGTCAGCCCGAGGGTAAAAGTAGAGAACGACCGTCTCGCCGCGTAGCTCAGAGAGGGTCAGCTCCTCGCCGCTCTGGGCGGGCAGGGTGAAGTCAGGGGCAGCCCGACCTGCTTCCAGCATCAGTCCTCTGGGTTTCCTGGGTCCTCGGGCTCCGGCCCACCGTTGTCGCTGCCGGGGTCCAGCGGCTCGTCTTCTTCGGGGCTGAGATCCTCGCGCCCCGGGTCCTGGCCTGTCTCTCCCTCGTCGAGCTCCTCGTCGCCCTGTTCGAGCGCCGTTTCCGACACCGAGCCGGAGGAGCCCGGGTGGTAGCGGGTCTGGAATTCCTCCAGCGCCCGGTCGCGCCCGTCCTCGTCGATCGGCACGTCATCGGAGATCCGCACCCAGTCCGCGCCCTCGTAGGCCTCCATGTTGAAGACCTCCTGGTCGAGCGACGTCGAGTCGTCGACCACGACCAGGACCTCGGTCTGGGGGTTGAAGTAGGTGCCGGGCTGCATCAGCAGCTCCTCGACCTCAACCAGGTTCTCTTTCTCGGCCCGTGCCATCGACTCGATCCTACGCAAACTCGGAGAGCTGGCGCTCGATCTCGGCCTCGACATCCAGCTGTGCTTCCCCTCGGCGCAGCCGCCGTTCGTTGCTCGCGACCACCAGTCGCCTGACTTCGGCGCGCAGCTCGGCGTCGGCGGTAGGGGCCTCCGCGGGCGAATCCAGCAGGCGAGACATCGCCGCCTCGACGTCGATCGGGGCCTCGCCGCGCTGCTGGCGGCGGAAGGACTTGGCCTCGAGCATCTGTCGGGCCTCGGCTTCCTGCACCGCCCGGTCGACCGGCTGATCTGGCTGCGCTGGGCTTGGCGGCGGCGCTTGGTCGATCGCGAACGGGCCCTTGCCGAGCTCTTTCCAAGCGGTTCCGGAGCGGGCGAAGGCGACTGCGGCGATCGGCAGGACGATCAGGGTCACGAGTACCAGGACGGTGCCAGCCTGCAGATCGATCGAGGCCTCCATCAACGTCCAGATTAGTCGTCGATGGGCCTATTTCCCCTGAAATAGATGGGTTTTCGGCCCATCGACCGGCGGCCTGTCCATCCGCTACCCTTTGAGCCTGGTTGACTGACCAGTCAATCGGCCCACTCCCACCGAGATAAAGGAGCTTCGAGCAGTGGTTGACTTCACCCTGACCGACGAGCAGAAGGATCTGCGCGAGCTGGCGCACAACTTCGCGGAGAAAGACATGCGAAGTGTTGCCTGGGAGTACGACAAGGACGGCACCTGGCCCGCCGACGTGATCCAGAAGGCATGGGAGGTCGGGTTGATGAACACCCACGTCCCCGAGGCCTATGGCGGTCCCGGCCTCGACTACCTCTCCGGCTGCCTGATCGAGGAGGAGATGGGATGGGGCTGTTCCGGCATCGGCACCACGCTGATGGCCAACGGCCTCGCCTCGGCCCCGATCACCCTTGGCGGCTCTGAGGAGACCAAGAAGAAGTACCTCGGCATGCTCTGCGAGGAGCCGAAGCTGGCCTCCTTCTGCCTGACCGAGCCCGACGCCGGCTCCGACGTCTCCGGGATGAAGA
>JBBDYO010000021.1:0-7115 GCA_040901495.1 Solirubrobacterales bacterium | reverse complement strand
AACAAGATCCGCTTCCCGGCCCCGGTGCCGGTCGACTCCAAGGTCCGCGGCAAGGCCGAGGTCGTCTCGATCGACGAGAAGGGCGGCGGCTGGTGGGAGGTGGTGACCCGCTTCACCCTCGAGGTCGAGGGCAACGAGAAGCCGTGCTTCGTCGGCGACTCGGTGACGCGGGTGATGGCGCCCGCGGAGTAGGCCGGCGTCAGGGCAGGGGTTCCCGCGCTGCCGCCGCCTCCGTAGAAGCCGATCGCAGCAGGGAGACCATTGCGATCGAGGCGTCGACCGCCGCGGCGACCAGCGCCGTGTTGCGGATCAGCGTGTTCTCGGCGGACCCGAAGACGCTGGTGGTCAGGATCGTCGCCCCGACCACCAGCCACGCCGGTCGCGCCATCCTGGCGCTGCCCGCGGTCAGCACGACCGCGGCCAGGCCGAGCAGCCAGACCATGTACTGAGTGCTGAGAACCCGGCTCGTGACGACCAAGAGCAGGACGACGGTGAAGACGAAGTCCAGGCTTATCGCAGCCCCCTCGAGGCCGGTGCGCCCGTTGCGGATCGCTCGATTGCGGTACCACCACCAAGCTGCCGCGGCGCCCAGCGTCGCGAGGGAAAGCCATTTGAGCAGGCTGGCGATGAGATCCGAGCCGTCGGCCGTGATCTCCCACGCGCCGTAGCGGATCTCTCGGTCCGGAGGGTGCCCGGTGACGATCTCCCCCACCTGCCACGGCGCCGTGGCAACCGCTTCCTCTTGGAGCCCGCGATCCCCCTGCTCGCCGAGGAACGAAGTCGAGTCGTCGAATGCGATCGCGGAAACCACCAGGACGAGTGCGATCGACGCGAGCGCAGCGCCGCCGGCGCGGATCAGCCGACGCCGGTCCCACTCACCGAAGAGCAGGACTATCGGCCAGACCTTGATCGCCGCCCCAAGGCCCACCAGGGCGCCGAACCAGTGAGGGCGGCGGTGAATTGCGACGAGCGCCGCGATCGCGATCACCGTCGGGACCAGATCGAAGCGCAACAGGGGGAAGGTGCCGAGCAGGGGCAAGCCCAGCAGCCAGACCCAGACACCCGTGTAGTTGCCCGCGCGGCGTCCGAGCAGCGCCAGCAGCACGAGGCCGGCCAGGTCGAAGAGGAGCATCAAGGCGACGAACGACTCGCCGTAGGTGCCGGGGCCGAGGCGCGGCAGGAGCATCAGGAACGCCGCACCTGGCGGGTACTGCCAGGTTTCTTCGCTGGGGATTGCGTGGTGCGTCGTCAGGTACTGCGCCCAGATGTCGTAGTCGTTGACGTCCTGGAGCCGCAGGCGAGAGACGTCGTCCCAGAAGCCGACGTCGGCGACCATGAGCGCTCGCGTGAGCACCCAGACGCCAGCCCAGATCCACACCGTGCGGTTGGTGAGAATCGAACGCAACGGCTATCGGGTGCGGGTTCGGACCGCGCAGGCTTGTCGATGGCTGCTGTGGAACCAGCAGCCGGCATCGACCCGGTGCACTTTGTAGCGGTAGTCCCAGCGGACGCCTTCAGGCGACAGTGCGTAATAGACCGTCGTCGTTCCAAAGAAGTAATCCCCGCCCTGGAACCAGCTGACCCCGCACTTGACCTTCTCCTTCTCAATTCGCCCGCACCGGATGTCCGCCCCTCTTCCCCTCAGGAAGCGGCCCTTGAAGTCCTCGGCCAGCCCGAAAGCGACAAACAGCTTCGCGACCCCGAATGAGAGGCGCGGCAGCACGACTTTCGGAACCTTCACCGCCGGTGGCGGGGCGCCAAATTCGACAGCCGCGATCCAGCTTCCCACCCACTCAGCAACCCGATCGACTCGAGTGAGGACTTCGGGCAGCCTCTTGCTGCACCCCGGTGCGCCCAGGCTGATGATCCCGACTTGCACGGGCAAGCCATCGCTCCGACGGGCTATCCCCGGCCCCCCACTGTCCCCGTGGCATGAGCCGACTTCGAACTTCGGCGGCGAGCTCGCGCAGATCTGGCTGTCGGGAGAGTAGAAGGGCGTGAACCTCCTGATCCGCTGCCTGCAGTACTCGGTGCCCTGAATGACCGTTTCCGCTCGGCGAAGGACTGTTGGGATCCTGGATGCCCTGCCGCTCGTCATGCCCCAGCCGGCAATTTCGATCGGCGCCCCCTTTGCCCATAGCGCGCTGTCGGATGACGTCGCGAGGGGAAGCGCGGGAGACGAGGTCGGCTTCGCCAGGATCAGCAGGCCGGCGTCATAGAACATGTGCGAGGGGTCGAAGCGCGGAAAGATCAGCGCCTGCGTCACGGATGAGACGTTGGCTTCCGTCGCCTCCTTCACGTCGGCCATCCCCGTGGCCACCATGTACCCCTCGGCCGCCTTGATCCCACCTCGTTCGAGGTTCTGAACACAGTGCCCCGCCGTCAGAACCACTCGTGGCGCCACCACGGTTCCCGTGCAAACGCTCACCCCGTCTACGCCTTTGTGCTCGATGTAGGCGAGCCACGGGTAGTCCGCGATCGAAGCGGACGTGCCTTTGATGATCGACGCATCGGCCCGCGGCTCACTCCGGCTTCCCGCAGCGGCCGGGCTGGCGGCCAAGAGGCCCGCGAGGAGCAGGAGCGCGGCAATGCCGCTGACCCGGCTATTCAACCGTGAGTGTGCCTTCCATGCCCGCCTCGCGGTGGCCCGGAACCGAGCAGTAGAAGGTGTAGTTGCCCGGCTTCACGTCCTGGAGGGTGACGCTGGTCGAGTCGCTGGAGATCAGGTCCGTCCCGCCGATCTCCTCATCGTTGCTGTCTTCGACGTCGACATCGTGCTCCACCGGCTCCGGGTTATTGAAGTCGATCTTCACGTCGCCGGCCTGCGCCGATGCCGTGTCCGTCGTGTAGGCGAGCTGGCCGTCAGGGTCGGCTTCGAGGCTGACCGTGGATTCGCCTCCTCCGCCTTCGCTGCCCGCCCCTGCCGTCGCGCCGTTCGCGGCTTCGGCTTCACCGCTGCCCTCGGTTGGGGTGCTCGTGGTGGTCCCGCTGTCGTCTCCGCAGGCGGCGAGCGCGGCGGCTGCGAGGACCAGGGCAAGGAGTGCGACGACCTTCTTCATCCGGGAGTCCTTTCCGTCGAAAGCAGACTGGGCGTAGCTCGGGGGGAGATTACCCCGGATAGAGCTCTCGCTCACCTTCCGTTGAACTCGGGCTTATCGCCCCCGAAGAACGCCGTCACCCCGGCCCGCAGATCCTCCGTGGCCATGCTGTCGGCGATCCCGTGCCGCTCCAGCTGCAGATGCTCGGTGAGGCTGTTCTCGATGCTCTGGCCGCAGAGATGCTTGGCCATCTTCACGTAGTACGGGGCCTTGGCGGCCAGCTTCTCGGCCTTCTCCCTCGCCCGTTCGAGCAGCACCTCCGGTGGCACGACCTCGGCCACGATTTTCTCTTCCAGGGCGCTCTGGGCGCTCATGTTGGGGTCGTTGAGGAGGAGTTCCAGCGCCCGGCTCGGGCCAACGACCCGCGGCAGGAAGTAGGTCATGCCACCGTCGGGAGAGGCGCCGATCCGCCCGTAGGCGCAGGCGAAGAACGCCGCCTCGGAGGCGATCCGGATGTCGCACGCGAGCGCCAGCGAAAACCCCGCCCCCGCGGCCGGCCCGTTGACCGCGGCGATTACCGGATAGGGGATCCGGCGCAGGTCGACGATTGCCTGGTGCAGCGCCTCGGCGCCGCGCCGTACCTGGGAGGGGAGGTCGATCGACTCGTCATCGACCCCGGTTTTGAACCAGTTGACGTCACCGCCGGCGCAGAAGGCTTTGCCGGAGCCGGTGACGATCAGGGCGCGGAGCGGCGCCTGGTCGGCGAGCCAGGAGAAGGCGACCGTCAGCTCGCCGATCATTTCCGGGCTCATCGCGTTGAAGGCGTCGGGGCGGTTGAGGGTGAGGGTCCCGATCTCGCCGTCGATCTCTATCTGCAGCGTGTTCAGCTCGGGCAGGTTCAAGGTCTGGGTCGTCATCTCGCTCTCCGTGTCGGGCGTTTCGCTTGGCCGGCTGGCCAGGAGCCTACTCTTTGGCCGATGGGTGAAAGCGACCGAGACACCTCTCGCGCGGAGCGTTTGGATCAGCAGCGCCGTGAGCTGCCCGATTCAGCTGGCGTCTACCTCTTCTACGACGCCGACGGCGAGCTGCTCTACGTCGGCAAGGCGCGCTCGATCCGCAAGCGGGTGGCGTCTCACTTCTCGGGTGGGGAGACGCGGCTCACCTCGCGGGTGGACCGGATCGACGTCCTCGTCACCGCCACCGAGGCGGAGGCGCTGCTCGCCGAGCAGAGCTTCATCAAGCGCCACCGCCCGCGCTTCAACATCAGGCTTCGCGATGACAAGTCCTACCCGTATGTCTGCGTCAGCCTCGACGAGGACTATCCGCGGGTCTACTTCACGCGGGAGAAGCACCGCCCCGGGCGGGCCTACTTCGGCCCCTTCTCTAGCGCGAAGCGGGTGCGGGAGACGCTCGACCTGCTGGGCAAGCTCTTCCAGTTCCGAACCTGCGAGGGAGCCGAGCCGGGGCGGCGGTCGGGCAGCCCCTGTCTCGACTACTTCATCAAGCGTTGCGGGGCCCCCTGCGTCGGCTACGTCACCCCCGAGGAGTACCGGCGCAACATCGACGCGATCGTCGACTTCCTCTCCGGGCGCTACCGCCAGGTCGAGGCCGACGAGCAGGCGAAGATGGAGGAGGCCGCCGCGGCGCGGGAGTTCGAGCGTGCCGCGCTTCACCGCGACCGCCTCAAGGCGATCCAGTCCCTGTTCGAGCGCCAGCGGATCGCCGGCGGCACGGTCGGCACCGCCGACCTGATCGGCGTCGCCGCCGAAGGGACAGATGCAAACGCTCAGGTCTTCCAGGTTCGAGACGGCATCCTCGCCGAGCGGCAAAGCTTCTACCTCGATAACCAGGCCGAACGCGAGCAGGCCGAGGTCGCCGAGGAGTTCATCGGCCAGTACTACTCAGCCTCGCCGGCGGTTCCGCGGACGATCGTCGTCGGGCCATATCTGAAGGAGAGGGCGGAGTTGCTCGCGGCCGCCTTGAGCGAGCGCCGCGGCGGCCCGGTCGAGGTGCGGGTCGCGGTGCGGGGGGACAAACGGCGCCTGCGCGAGCTGGCGGAGCGCAACGCCCGCCTCGCCCTCGACCAGGATCGGCTGCGGCGCGAGCACCGCCGCCAGCGCCGGGTCGACTCGCTTGCCGACCTCGGCGAGGCGCTCGGGATGGAGGAGCTGCCGGTGCGGATCGAGGGCTTCGACATCTCGAACCTGGGGGGTGAGCACACCGTCGCCTCGATGGTCGTGTTTGAGGGGGGTGCGACCAAGAAGGCCGACTACCGTCGCTTCAAAGTGCGCGGCGAGCGCGAAGGCTCCGACGATTTCGCCTCGATGGAAGAGATTCTGGAGCGCAGGGTGAGCCGTTACCTGGAGCAGGCCGACCTCTCGCCCCACGACGGCAAGCGCGACGAGGGCTTCGCCTCGTTGCCCGCGTTGGTGGTCATCGACGGTGGCAAGGGGCAGCTCGCCGCCGGGGCCCGCGCCCTGCGGCCGTTCATCGAGCGCGGGGTGACCGTGATCTCCCTCGCCAAGCGATTGGAGGAGGTCTACGTCCCCGGCCGCTCGGCGCCACTGGACCTGCCCGCCGACTCTGAAGCGTCGAAGCTGCTCCAACGCGTACGCGACGAGGCCCACCGCTTCGCCGTCGATCACCATCGCGGTCGCCGGGACCGCGCGATGACCGGCTCGGTGTTCGACGAGCTGAAGGGGATCGGGCCGATTCGCAAGCGCGCGTTGATCGAGCATTTCGGCTCCCCGGAGCGGTTTCTGACCGCTACGCGCGAGGAGCTCGAGGCGGTGCCCGGCGTACCTGGCAAAGTGGCGCGTGAGATCCACGAGCAATTGCACAGGACCGGTTAGGAAGATGGCGATGTTCGGGAAGGGCAAGGCGCGGGGTGGGCAGTCCAACGGCCCGAGGGAGGTGACCCTGGTGGTGATCACCGGCCACTCGGGGGCGGGCAAGTCAGAGGCGATCGCCGCCTTCGAGGACGGTGGCTACTTCTGCGTCGACAACCTGCCGCCGCGGATGATCGGCAGCCTCGGCGAGCTGTTTCGCCACGAGGGCAGCGGAGTCGAACGCGCGGCTGTCGTCTCCGACGTTCGCGGCGGGGACTACTTCGACGACCTGGTCCAGGTGCTCGACGATCTCGAGGCGGAGGGGCTGAAGCCGAAGCTGCTCTTCCTCGAGGCCGACGAGGAGGCGCTCCTCGACCGCTACAAGGAGACGCGCCGCCGCCACCCGATGGCTCCCGAAGGGAGCATCGTCGACGGGATCCGCGCCGAGCGCGAGCTGCTCACCCCGTTGCGAGCTCGGGCCGACGCCGTGATGGACACCAGCGAGCTCACCGGAGGCTCACTGAGGCGGCGGATCGCCGAAGAGATGCTGGGCAGCGACGGTGGCGGCAAGCTGGCCCTGACCCTGCTCACCTTCGGCTTCAAGAACGGGCCGCCCCGCGACGCCGACCTGACGCTCGACGTCCGCTTCCTGCCCAATCCGCACTACGTCGACGGGCTGCGGCCGCTGACCGGGTTCGACGAGGAGGTGCGCGAGTACGTCGAGTCCGGGACGCAGGCAGGCGAGTTCTACGGGCGGTTGCTGCCCTTGCTCGAGTTCCTGGTCCCCGCCTACGTCGCCGAGGGCAAGAGCCACCTGACGATCGCGGTCGGCTGCACCGGGGGCAAGCACCGCTCGGTCACCGTCGCCGACCGCATCCGGCGCGCGCTCGAGGGCCGCGAGGGCGTCGTGATCCGGGTCAAGCACCGCGACCTGGAATGACGGGTCCAGGGGCCGCCATGCTGCGTCCTCGGTCGGTCTCCTCGAGTCACGCACCAAGAGGTGCGCTTCCCTCGTCGCCTTCCCTGCGTCCTTGCCTGGCGACGCCTGGACCTCGTCATTCGGCGTGTCCATAGAATCGCCCAGCCCGTGGCCGATCCCGTCATCTCCATCAGCGGTCTGCGCAAGAGCTACGGCGACGTCGAGGCGGTGCGGGGGATCGACCTCGAGGTGCGGGAGGGGGAGATCTTCGCCTTCCTCGGCCCCAACGGGGCCGGCAAGACGACCTGCGTCGAGATCCTCGAGGGCTAC
>JBBDYO010000020.1:0-7133 GCA_040901495.1 Solirubrobacterales bacterium | reverse complement strand
CCGAGACCGAGCTGATCGTGATGGTCGGCGAGATCGGCGGCGACGCCGAGGAGCGCGCGGCGGAGTTCATCGCCTCAGACGTCTCCAAGCCGGTGGTCGCCTACATCGCCGGCTTCACCGCACCTCCCGGCAAGCAGATGGGCCACGCCGGCGCGATCATCTCCGGCTCCTCCGGCACTGCTCAGGCAAAGAAGGAAGCCCTCGAGGCCAAGGGCGTCCGCGTCGGCGAAAGCCCCACCGAGACCGCAAAGATCGCAGTCGAAACCCTCCGCAGCTCCTAGTAGTTGTCGAAGCAGGCGGCGCTCAGCTCTCGCCGGAACTCAGAAGGCGCCGGAGCTCCGCGGCCACCCTGGCCGCATCCTGCTCCAGCCGCCGGTGGGTGAGGCGGATGACGCGCCAGCCGGCCGCCTGAAGGGCGGCATCGCGGGCGCGGTCTCGCTCGAAGGCGGCGCGGTGGCCGTGGAAGGTCCAGCTGTCCATCTCGACCATGAGCCTTTTGGCAGGCCAGATCGCATCCACCTCTTTTCCCTCGACGATGACGTTGGTCGAGGGCGGGGGGAGACCGTGGTCGTGGCAGAAGGCGACGAAGCGATTCTCGAGCGGCGAATTGGTCATCGCCGGGTCTCGGGCCGCCTCGATCAGGCGGCGCACTGCTCCCAAGCCTCGCCGCCCCTGCCCTCGCACGCAGACCTCCTCCAGCTCCTGCATCTTGAGAAGCCTCAGTCGGTCAGCCTCCTCGAATGCCCGCTCAAGGCGCTGTCCGTCAACAACATCGGCGAGATCAAGGAGCGTCCGGGCCACAGAGGTGACTGGGATGCCCTCGCGGGCCGTTCGCTCGTCGGGATGAAGCTTCGCTTGGTGCGCGCGGATGCCGCCACGGCTCGTCCGGCAACGAGTTGACGTGACGTCCACAAAGCCGCGTGTCCGCACGAGACCCCACAGCGCCGCGGCGCTCGCGTGACTCAGTACCGCGTCCTCTCCGCAGGCAAGTACGGCAGCCAGCCACACCCCCCGCTGGCCAAGCCGTCGATGCCCAAGCGCGTAAACGCCTCGATGCAGGCAGTGCAGGTCGCCAGACCGGACTCTTCCGTCGATTGCGCCACGCCCGAAGCCAAGCGCGAGAAGCTGGCTTCGGGCGATCACCCCGTACTGGCGGGTGGCCAGATCCGAAAGCTCCCGTTGCCGCAAGAGCGAGGTCTGGTCAGGGGGTGTCGGAGATTGACCATGCATATCAATGTCAAGTCCAGACACCCCCTGGAATTACCCCCCCGGTGGTGCCAAAGGCCGGGGTGGAGTCAGGTGTCGGGGAGGCGGGGGCGTTGCTAGGCTCGGGCGACGATGGCTGTTGAGACGATTTCCTTCGCCCGCGGTGCGCCGAGCGCCGACATCCTGCCCAGGGACGCGGTGCGGGATGCGGCTGCCGTGGCACTGGCGGAGGACTGGGAGAAGGCGCTGTCCTACGGGACGGGGATTGGTCATCCCGGGCTCTGCCAGTGGATCGCCGAGCGGCACGGTGGACTCGACGTCGGGCAGGTGATGGTCGCCAACGGCTCGATGGAGGCCGCGGCGATGCTCTTCGAGTACCTGCTCGAGCCCGGCGACCGGGTGGTGGTCGAGCAGCCGACCTACGACCGCACGCTGCTCTTGCTGCAGCGCGCCGGCGTCGAGCTGGTGCCGGTGCCCTTGGAGGCCGACGGGCTCGACATCGGCGCGTTCGAGGCAGCCCTCGCCGAGGGCCCGATCAAGCTCGCCCACATCATCCCCAACTTCCACAACCCGGCCGGCTGCACGCTCTCCGCCGAGAAGCGGGTGCGGTTGGTCGAGCTGGCCGCTGAGCACGGCTTTTGGATCTTCGAGGACGACCCCTACCGCGAGCTGCCGTTCGAGGGCGAGGCCCTGGAGACGATGCTCTCGATGGACAAGGCCGAGCGGGTCATCCACGCCTCGTCCTTCTCGAAGACGGTCAGCCCTGGCGTGCGCGTCGGCTACCTCGCGGGGCCGGGGGCGGAGATCGCCAAGCTCGCCAAACGGGCGAATGAGACCTACATCTCACCGAACATGCTGGCCGAGTCGATCGTGCTCGAGCTCTGCAGCTCCGGCGGGCTGGATCGCAACATCGAGTTCGTCAAGGGCGCCCTGCTCGACCGCCGCGACGCGCTGGTTGACGCGCTGGGCGAGCAGATCCCTGAGGCCGAGTTCGTCGTCCCTGGTGGCGGCTACTTCCTCTGGCTGGACCTGGATGCCGGGACCGACACCCCGGCCCTACTGGCCGAGGCGAAGGGCGAGGGCGTCGCCTTCGTTGCCGGCCCGGATTTCATGATCGACGGGGGCGAGAACAGCCTCCGTCTCTCCTTCGCCAGCGTTCCGCCGGAGCAGATCTCCGAGGGCGTTGCCCGGATCGCCCGCGCTCTCGAGCGGGTCCGCGCCGGCTCACCCGCTTAGCGTCGGCCGACCAAGGAAAGCCGCCAGGCGCCGGCTGCGTGGCCTCAGCGGCCGTAGCGGTCGCTGGAGAGGACCAGCTGGTCCGGAATCGCTGCTCGGGGCGGTGGCGCTGGGTCGGCGCGGACCGAGACGGTCTCTGCGACGCTGGGAGAGACTTGGTGTGAGCCGTCGTCGGAGGCGATCGTCACCCCACCGTCGTCCGACTCCTCGACGGTGCCCTCCAGCCCCGGCTCCAGGCCTGCCGCTTTCAGGTAGTGCAACAGCTCCTCGGCCTCGTTCTCGAAGCGCAGGACGTGGACCTTGGCGCCGACCTCGACATCGGCGAGCAGCGATCCCTGCTCGCGCGCGCCCTCGACGATCGGGTGCCCGTGCGGGCAGGTGGTCGCGTCGCCGATCGCCGCCCGCATCCGCTCCTCGAGGACCGGGGACATCGCGTGCTCGATCCGCTCGGCCTCCTCGTGCACCTCGTCCCAAGGGATGCCCAGCACGTCGGTGAGGAAGCGCTCGATCATCCGGTGACGGCGGACGATGTGGCTGGCGTGGTCCCGTCCCGAATCGGTGAAGGTGAGCGATTTGTCGGGCTTCCGCTCCACGTAGCCGTCGTCGACCAGGCGGCCGATCATCTCGTGCACCGTGGGGGGCGAGAGCTGCATCGCGCGGGCGATGTTGGCCCCGGTCATCGGCAGTCCGGCCTCCTCCAGCCAGAACATGATCTCCAGGTACTCCTGCTCGGCGACTGTCGCGGTCTCCTGCGACAAAGCGGTGCTCCTTCCGGTCGAGTATCGGCCCCGACCGATACTAACGACGCTCCATCAGCGTGGAGACGATGGCCTCATAGAAGCCGTCGCCCATCGCGCCCTCGGTGACCGTGGCGTTGTCCCAGGCGGAGAGCGCTTCGCGCAGGCCGGGGTCGCGCTCGGGCCCGTTGGCGACGACGAAGAAGCGCCCGACCGCCGCGGCGACCTCGAGGTCCTCGACCGAGTCGCCGATCGCGATGCAGTCGGCCGGGTCATAGCCGCGAGCCCGGGCGTGGGCGGCGACGGCGTTCGCCTTGCTGACCATCTTCGGCACCAGGTGGTAGGCATGGGTGGGGCCTTCAACCGCCGGCATCTCCCGCCCGATCGCGCCGTTGTCGAGCAAGCGCAGGTCGCCGTGCCCCTCATCGGCCAGCAGCTCGTTCCCCTCCGCGACGTCCACCTTGCCGCGGAAGAGGTGGGAGAGGACGCGGCCGTGGTGCCAGGGAGCGTGGTACTCGAGCCGCCCCTCGAAGTGCTCGAACAGGAGCTTGGGGATGCCACGCTGCTCGATCTTCTCGTAGACGGTGCCGTCCTCGTCGGGGACGAGGTCGCCGGTCAGCAACGTCGTCTCCCCGTCGATCGCGAAGGCGCACCCGGCCTCATAGATGTAGGAGGTCTGGGCCATCAGCCGGGCCGCCTCGTGGACCTGCGGCTCGCGCCGTCCCGACATGATCACCACCTCGACCCCGGCCCGGTGGCAGGCCTCGAGGCCGCGCGACTGGGCGAGGGAGAACCCCCCCTCCGCGTCGCGGAACAGCGAGCTGCCCTTGCCGAGCAGGGTGCCGTCGAGGTCGGTGTACACGCAGCGCAGCGCCATGGTTGCGGTCGCTACGGTAGCCAAGATGAGCGAGCCACCCGCAGGGGAACCCCTCCGATGATCTGGCGGCTGTCGGATCGCGACCTCGAGTTGGACCGGCCGGTGGCGGCGGGGATCGTCAACGTGACCACCGACTCGATGTTCGAGGGGGCGCGGAGCGGGACGCCGGAGCGGGCGATCGCCGACGGGCTGGAGCTGGTCGAGGCCGGGTTCGACATGCTGGACGTGGGGGCGGTGGCGGCGCGGAGCGGCCCCCCCGTGGGTGCTGAGGAGGAGGCGGCTGCGCTGATCCCGGCGATCGAGGGGCTGGCGGGGGCGCGGGGCGCGGGGGCTGACACCGGCGCGGGCTCCCCGGTGCCGATCACCGCCGACACTTTCTCGGCGGAGGTGGCCCGCCAGGCGCTGGCGGCGGGGGCGGTGGCGGTCAACGACATCTCCGGCGGCTCGGAGGAGATGTTCGAGCTGGTGGCCGAGACCGGCTGCGGGTACGTGCTGATGCACATCGAGGGGCCGCCGCGGGTAGACCGGCCGCCGCGCGCCTACGACGACGTGGTCGAGCACCTCAAGGCTTGGTTCGGGGGGAGAGTCGAGACGGCCGTCGGCCTTGGAGTTAGTGAGGAGCAGATCGCCATCGACCCCGGACTCGACTTCGCCCTGACCATGGACCAGGACCTGGAGATCCTGCGCAGGCTGGGTGAGCTGCGCGAGCTGGGGCTGCCGCTGTACGTGTCGCTCTCGCGCAAGGACTTCGTCGGCGCGGTGCTGGCTGGGTCCTGGGAGGGTCGGCTCCCCGCAGCCGAGCGCGAGTGGGGGACGGTCGCGGCGACCGCGCTGGCCGTGCGCGCCGGCGCCGACATCCTCCGCATCCACGACCGCAGCGCGCTGCAGGCAGTACGAGTTGCTGGCGCAATCCGAGGCGTCGCCTGATGGCGAAGAGCCTGCTGGAGACCCCTTGGGCAATCGCCATCGACCCAGCGCGTCGGGACGGGCGCATCGTTGCCGAGAGCACCGAGGAGGAGCGCAAGTCAAAACGGGTTGCGATGCCCAAGTCGCTCGATCCCGGTTTCGTCGAGGCACTCCATGCCGCCGGAATCGAGCGCCTCTACTCCCATCAGCGCCAGGCGCTGGAAGCGGCGGCCGAGTCCAACCTCGTGATCACCAGCGGCACCGCCTCCGGCAAGAGCCTCGCTTTCAACCTGCCGGTCCTCGACGGCATCGCCCGTGACCCCAAGCAGCGCGCCCTCTATCTCTACCCGACCAAGGCGCTCGCCCAGGACCAGGCGCGAAAGCTCGCCGCCCTGCGCCCGCCGGGCCTGCGGGAGGCGATCTACGACGGCGACACGCCGCGCGAGGAGCGCCCGGCGATCCGCCGCCGCAACAACCTCGTCCTCACCAACCCGGACATGCTCCACGTCGGGCTGCTCCCCAACCACAAGAGCTGGGGCGACTTCCTCGCCAACCTTGGCTGGGTCGTCGTCGACGAGGCCCACACCTATCGCGGCGTCTTCGGCTCTCACGTCGCCAACGTGCTGCGCCGCCTGCGGCGGATCGCGCGCGCCTACGGCTCCGAGCCACGCTTCCTGCTCGCCTCGGCGACGATCGCCAACCCGGTCGAACTGGCCGAGCGGCTGGTCGGCGCCCCGTTCGAGCTGATCGACGACGACGGCGCGCCGCGGACCGGCCGCGAGATCGCGATGTGGAACCCGCCGCTGATCGACAAGAAGACGGGGGCGCGACGCTCCTCGCTCTCTGAGGCCGCCGACCTGCTGGCCGACCTGGTCTCCCAGGGCGTACGGACGATCTGCTTCCTCAAGAGCCGCCGCGGCATCGAGCTGATCCAGCGCTTCACCCGCGACGCCTTGACGGCGCGCGGCAAGCCGGAGCTGGCCGAGCGGATCGCCCCCTACCGTGGTGGGTACACGCCGCAGCAACGGCGCGAGATCGAGGCTCGGCTGGTCGAGGGGGAGCTGCTTGCGGTGGTGGCGACCGATGCGCTGGAGCTGGGCATCGACATCGGAGAGCTCGACGCGGCGATCTGCGTCACCTTCCCGGGGACCGTCGCCAGCCTGCGGCAGATGTGGGGCCGGGCGGGGCGCCAGCGCCGCGGCCTGGCGGTCTACGTCGCCGGGCAGGACGCGCTCGACCAGTTCTTCTGCCGCCACCCGGACGAGTTCATCGGGCGGCCGGTCGAGGGGGCGATCCTCGACCACGAAAACGAGCAGATCGCCGCCCGCCATCTAATTGCGGCGGCCTACGAGCTGCCGCTCACCGACGCCGACGATGAGATCTTCGGCAAGGCCTGGCGTGGGCGCGGCGAGCGGCTCACCGCGGAGGGCGAGCTGCGCCGCGCTGGCGGACGGCTGATGGCCCGCCGCAGCGAGTTCGTCGCTTCGCAGATACCGCTGCGCTCGGCCTCGACCGACTCGGTCGCGGTGATCGAGCGCGATTCCGGCGAGATGCTTGGGCTGGTCGAGGCGGAGCGCGCTTTCACCACCGTCCACCCGGGCGCGATCTACCTGCACCTGGGGCGCTCTTATGAGGTCGAGCAGCTCGACGTCCAGGGCCGCCGCGCAATCGTCTCGGCCTTCGACGGCGACTGGTACACGCGGCCCAAAAAGGACACCGAGATCTACATCGAGCGGACCCTGCAGCAGCGATCGACTGCGGGGGTCGAGCTGCACTTCGGCGAAGTCTCGGTCACCGAGCAGGTGATCGCCTTCCAGCGGGTCTCGATTGCCGACCAGGAAGCGATCGACATCGTCTCGCTTGACCTCCCCGAGCAGAACTTCGCTACCCAGGCGCTCTGGTACGTGGTGCCCGAGC
This sequence comes from Solirubrobacterales bacterium, assembly GCA_040901495.1. GTDB lineage: Bacteria > Actinomycetota > Thermoleophilia > Solirubrobacterales > 70-9 > VRUE01. The sequence goes on along the minus strand of JBBDYO010000020.1, from coordinate 254 downwards.
AACTCCGCAACGCGCTTCCAATCGAGGCCCTGCTCGGCTCTCTCCACGCGACCGAGCACGGCCAGATCGCCGTCCTGCCGCTGATCGCGATGTGCGACCGCTGGGACATCGGCGGGCTCTCGACCAACGTCCACTTCCAGACGGGCGAGGCGACGATCTTCATCTACGACGGATATCCGGGCGGGGTCGGCATCACCCTGCGCGGCTACGAGCAGTTCGAGCGCCTGCTGGGCGACGCCGAGCGGCTGATCGCC